>NZ_LKGW01000045.1:0-430 GCF_001467335.1 Pseudomonas sp. ICMP 10191 | reverse complement strand
ATCACGGTCAAGGCATCGTCGGAAAGCGATCACACCGTTAGCGAGACCCGCGCCAGCCGTAGCGCAATGGATGCCATCGAGGCAACCAGCAAGGAAACCCTGCCCACGTCGCTGATCTTCTCAGCCGTGCCGTTTGAAGGCCTGCAGCAGCGCGAAATAATCCTGCGAATCTCAGTCATCACCAGCGGCGCACAGCCGGTACTGAAACTTCGCTGGGTAGGCGAGGACGTCCAGCGCGAAGAGATTGCCCAGGAGTTCAAGTCGGTTCTTGAAGCGAAGGTGAGCGATGCAGCTCAGCTTGCGTTAGGTAGCTTCTCGGCCTAGTTGTAGAGATTCCGCGCCACGAAATCACAGTGTCTTCGGTTGTGGCGCGGAAGTTGGAGCTGGCTTATACGCGAGAAGCGCTAGGGGCTGGGGGCTGGGGGCTGGG
>NZ_LKGW01000044.1:0-449 GCF_001467335.1 Pseudomonas sp. ICMP 10191 | reverse complement strand
CTGGCCAACGGTCTGCAGCGTGCCGGCAGCCGCAGAGGCCTTCGGGTCAGTCGCCAGGCGTTCCCGGATTTTCGGCAGAGCATTGATCAGCCCTTTCACCGGCAACTCTGGAAAACCGGCGATCTTCTCCCACTTCTTGCCCACAACCAGGTGCCAGGTGCCGCGCTCACGACTCTTATGAAACCGGAAGTAAACGCCCGGATAGCGAGCATCGCGCAAGTCGCGCACGTCTGAATTCGTTGCCTGCCGGCGGATTTCCGCATCAGAGAACGAAGTAAGCAGGGTCTGGCTCATGCGGCCACCACAGTCTTAGGAAGTCGGAGGTATGCGCGGATCTGCTCCATCGCGTCGAAGTGACCACGGCAGACGATCGCCAGATAGCCTTGCAGGTTGAGCTGACGTATCCACTCGTACTGGCTGCCCGAGACAGCGGCATCGTTCGGCGGCGT
>NZ_LKGW01000043.1:0-452 GCF_001467335.1 Pseudomonas sp. ICMP 10191 | reverse complement strand
CGCCAAGTCTGGCTTCTTCAACATGCAGGACTGGAAGTCCTGCGAGGACACCTCCCTTACGCTCGATCAATTCGAGGGGCAAGAGTGGATCGCCGGTTTCGACCTTGCGCGAAAGCTGGACATGAACTCGATCTCCCAAGTTTTGGGTGCCATACGACACCGCTTATGACAGCGACAACAAGCGGATGTCCGAGCGCTTCCAGGCCTGGCTGAACTCGAAACACCTTGAGGTCACCGATGGTGCCGAGATCGATTACCGCGAAATTCTAGAAGACACCAAAGAGGCGAACAAACACGCACCGCTGCGCGAGTCGCCGATTGACCCACACGGTGCTACTGGGTTGAGCCATGACCTCGACGACGAGGGGTTCAACCCGATCACCATCACCCAGAACTACACCAACATGTCTGACGCCATGAAAGAGCTGGAAGCGGCTATCACCGCTGGAAGG
>NZ_LKGW01000042.1:0-454 GCF_001467335.1 Pseudomonas sp. ICMP 10191 | reverse complement strand
ATCAATCTTGATCTGAGCGATTGGCAGGACCAATCCGTCCAGAATCCGCAGGTACAGGGGCTGACTTCAGCGCATCTGGCCTACCTGATCTACACCTCGGGTTCCACCGGCCTGCCGAAAGGCGTGATGATCGAACACCGCAATACTGTGAACTTCCTCAGTTGGGCGCACACGGCTTTTGACGGCTCTGCACTGGAAAAAACACTGTTTTCCACCTCGCTGAACTTCGACCTCGCGGTCTACGAGTGTTTTGCACCGCTGACCTCGGGCGGCAGCATCACGGCGAGCACGATATCGGCCTGATCAACACCGTACCATCGGCGCTCAAGGCCTTGCTGGAAGTCGATGGACTGCCGAAATCGGTCCATACAGTCAACGTCGCCGGTGAAGCGCTGAAACGCAGCCTCGTGGAAAACCTGTTCGAAAAAACCGGCGTGCAGCGCCTGTGCAACCT
>NZ_LKGW01000041.1:0-457 GCF_001467335.1 Pseudomonas sp. ICMP 10191 | reverse complement strand
GGCTTGAGCATCAGCGCCTGATTCCAGTGCTGACGCTCGGGGATGTCCAGCTCGAAGAAACGCGCCTGAATCGGCAGCAACGGCAACGAACCGCTGATCTGCTCCGCCACGGAGGCGGGCTTCTTTTGAATCAGTTTCGCCACCGAAGCCAGTTGGCCGATGGTCTGTCTTTCGAACAATTGCTTGGGGCTGAGCTTGATGCCCTGACGCTTGGCGCGGGCGATGATCTGCAGACTGAGGATCGAATCGCCGCCCAGCTCGAAGAAGTTGTCGGTGCTGCCGACCTGTTCCAGCTTGAGGACATCCGCCCACACGGCGGCGAGCTTTTCCTCGATCTCGCCGACTGGCGCGGTGTAGCGCTGTTTGACCACGCCAGGCTTGGGCAAGGCGCGCTTGTCGAGCTTGCCGTTGGCGGTCAGTGGCAGACTGTCCAGCAGCATGATCTGCGCGGGCACCA
>NZ_LKGW01000040.1:0-501 GCF_001467335.1 Pseudomonas sp. ICMP 10191 | reverse complement strand
TGATGACTGCCTCGCAGTTGATCGGTGCTCTGACTGCTGCCGCAACGGGCGGGGACGCATCGGCAGCAGCGGCGGTGACGGCTAATAGTACGCAGTACAACAATCTTGACCACCCTTCGGCCCAGCGGTTGCTTGATGAGCTGCAAGGCTGTCGGGCTTCGCAAGGTTGCTCAGAGCAGAACATCCGCTCAATCATTGCTGACTACGAGAAGCTATCGAGCGAACGCTCAATGGCTATCAATGCTTGCACAAGCCGATCCTGCGTCGAGGACATTCAGAAAAGCGCGGTCACGCTCACAGAGCCTGTCTGGTTTGCTTACAGGCAATCCCGGGGCGATTGCTGTTCCGTCACAAGGCGTGGATGGTTGGGGCGCGCTATTCGTTTCTGATAAGCAGATGGCTTACGCCAAAAACGTGAAGGAAGGATGGCTGACACCGGAGGAAACGGCCGGGCTTGATCAGTGGGTCAAAGACACGAGCTGGCTCGATGCTCAGAAGGGG
>NZ_LKGW01000039.1:0-509 GCF_001467335.1 Pseudomonas sp. ICMP 10191 | reverse complement strand
CAGAGTCGGTTCGTCGATGTCGCCGAGCATGTCGCGGAAAAACGCTTCGTGTTCAGCCTGGCTGATACCCAGACGCGCCTGTGCCACATGGTTGCGATAAGGCACGGGGGCCGGCAATTGCTCGATATGACCCTGCAGGCTGGCCTGCATTTCCTCCACTACCACTTCCAGAGAGGTGTGATCCAGCGCCAGATGGTGGAACAGCAACATGCCGACCAGACGCTGGTGGGTCGCATCAGCGGCGCCTGGCCGATGTCCAGGCGATAGTGCCGTGGGTCAAAGCGCTCGCGCAGTCGTGTCAGCACGTCACCGTCGAGCGGATCGATGGCCACCTCTTCCAGGCTCAGTTTCGCGTTGCGCCATACCACCTGCACCGGCTGCTCAAGCCCCTCCCAGACCACGCTGGTGCGCAGGATGTCGTGACGTTCGACCACGCTCTGCAAGGCTGCGGCGAAACCGGCCAGGCACTCGCGATCATCGAACGCGAAGAGCATCTGCAAGACATAGGG
>NZ_LKGW01000038.1:0-514 GCF_001467335.1 Pseudomonas sp. ICMP 10191 | reverse complement strand
CCCACCAGCGTCTGGTCGGCATGTTGCTGTTCCACCATCTGGCGCTGGATCACACTTCGCTGGAAGTGGTGGTGGAGGAAATGCAGGCCAGCCTGCAGGGTCAGATCGAGCAATTGCCGGCCCCGGTGCCTTATCGCAACCATGTGGCACAGGCGCGCCTGGGTATCAGCCAGGCTGAACACGAAGCGTTTTTCCGCGACATGCTCGGCGACATCGACGAACCGACTCTTCTCGACAGCCAACTGAGCAGCCGTATACGCAGCATTGCGCGGCAGTTGGGGGTCAGCGCTGCAAGCCTGGCCCACCTGGCATGGGCTCAGGTGGCCGGTCGGGTCTCGGGGCGCGAAGAAGTCGTGTTCGGCACCGTACTGATGGGCAGGATGCAGGGCGGCAACGGTGCCGACCGGGCGCTGGGCATGTTCATCAACACCTTGCCGTTGCGCATCAGCGTCGGCAGCCAGAGCGCTCTGGCGGCGGTCAAGGTCACTCACCAACGCCTCTCGGCACTGCTGGG
>NZ_LKGW01000037.1:0-529 GCF_001467335.1 Pseudomonas sp. ICMP 10191 | reverse complement strand
CGATATCGTGCTCGCCGTGTTGCAGTTCCAGCACGTTCCTGACGACTTCGATGCTCCCGCCCGAGGTCAGCGGCGCGAAGCACTCGTAGACCGCGAGGTCGAAGTTCAGCGAAGNACGCCTTTTGGCAGGCCGGTCGAACCCGAGGTGTAGATCAGGTACGCCAGATGCGCTGAAGTCAGCCCCGGCACCTGCGGGTTCTGGACGGATTCGTCCTGCCAATCGTTCAGATCAAGATTGATAACAGGCACCGAAACGTCGGTCAGCAGCGCTTCAGTTGCCGACTGCGCCAACACAGCGGCAGGCACGCTGTCCTGCAACATGTAAGCAATACGTTCCGCTGGATACGCCGGGTCGAGCGGCACATAACCGCCGCCCGCCTTGAGGATCGCCAGTAGATCCCGACCCGCGAATCCGGCTGCACGCCCTGCTTGCGCAAGGCATGCGCCAGGCGGTTGGCCTGCTCGTTAAGCTCGCGATAGGTCAGATTTTGTTCGCCATGCACTACGGCCACATCATCTGGCGTGCGCT
>NZ_LKGW01000036.1:0-545 GCF_001467335.1 Pseudomonas sp. ICMP 10191 | reverse complement strand
CCCGCCGGAGCGGGTTGGGTGCTTTGCGATATTTAAAGTTGGTCTTGGGTGTAGATGCCGCCCGATTCGACGGCACCGCCGATCTCTCGTTCGCCGTAGAGCACGGGATAAGGGTTGCCCTGGGCAACGGTTTAGCTGGGGTTGTTTCCGTCGTCATTGTTGCTGCCGACGCTGGCGGTGGTCGTCGGCGAAAGCATCTGCACCACGCCGCCAAGCCCCGTCGCAGCACCTGCGCCGAGCAGGCCCAGGCCGAGCGCTGTACTCGTACCACCGGAGACAAGGCCTCCCACAACCAGCGCGACGCCCAGCACCACCTGGAACAGGCCAGCCTGCTTGCTGCCTTGGATCAGCGGCACGATGCGGATATCGGTGTTGTCGCTGCCCTGCATATCGAACTCGGCCTCGACGGCGTTGCGCTTGCCGCAGAAGACGCTGAACACCAAGCCACGCTCTTCGCCGGTCCGCAGAAACTTCTCGAAGCCAGGCTTCATCGCGCAAAGGGCATTCACGGCATCGCGCACGCTGTGTACATCGATGCGGTACTC
>NZ_LKGW01000035.1:0-174985 GCF_001467335.1 Pseudomonas sp. ICMP 10191 | reverse complement strand
GGGGCTGCACCGGCCTCTTCGCGAGCAAGCTCGCTCCCCCGAAGACTTGTGTGTAACGCTGAGCGCGGAGCATGTTGCGGGCACTCATCGTTCCTCACGCTCCGCGTGGGAATGCATTTCGTGACGCTCCGCGTCACAGCTACATGCTGTATCGGGCTGGACAGAAATCTTGGTGGGAGTGAGCTTGCNGTGTGTGTGTGTAACGATGAGCGCGGAGCATGTTGCGGGCACTCATCGTTCCTCACGCTCCGCGTGGGAATGCATTTCGTGACGCTCCGCGTCACAGCTACATGCTGTATCGGGCTGGACAGAAATCTTGGTGGGAGTGAGCTTGCTCACGAAGACTTTGGTCCAAACGCCATATTTTCAGGGGCTGCACCGGCCTCTTCGCGAGCAAGCTCGCTCCCACGAAGACTGTGTATTACGCTGAGCGCGGCGCATAGACACGATGGCGTTCTTAGGGATAACTCTCGTTCCGCACGCTTTAGCGTGGCAATGCATTTTGGTGAAGCTCTGCGTCACATGGCATTGATAGCCATACGCCACGCGCGCGAGTAATACCGGGTATTTCCGGTGCCTGAACAGCTTCGCGTTGGCGGCAAGCATGGATCGTGGCACGATGGTCCGGTTATCGAACCGGATTTCCTGACCATGCCGCACTCAACACCCAAGAATTTTTCACTGATCGCCGCTATCGACCTGGGCTCCAACAGCTTTCATATGGTTGTGGCAAAAGCCAATCAGGGCGAGATTCGCATTCTTGAGCGCCTGGGCGAGAAGGTGCAGTTGGCCGCTGGCATCGACGAAGAGCGCCAGCTGACCGAAGAATCCATGCAACGCGGTCTCGACTGCCTGAAACGTTTCGCCCAGTTGATCAACGGGCTGCCGCTCGGTGCGGTACGCATCGTGGGCACCAATGCCCTGCGCGAGGCGCGTAACCGCAACGACTTCATTCACCGCGCCGAAGAAATCCTCGGCCACCCGGTGGAAGTGATTTCCGGCCGCGAGGAAGCGCGCCTCATTTATCTGGGCGTCTCCCACACACTGGCCGATACCCCAGGCAAACGTCTGGTCGCCGACATCGGCGGCGGCAGTACCGAATTCATCATCGGCCAGCGCTTCGAGCCGCTGCTGCGTGAAAGCCTGCAGATGGGCTGCGTGAGTTTTACCCAGCGCTACTTCCGCGACGGCAAGGTGACACCGGCCCGTTATGCTCAGGCCTACACCGCTGCCCGTCTGGAAATCATGAGCATCGAACACGCACTGCATCGCCTCAAGTGGGATGAAGCGATTGGTTCGTCAGGCACCATTCGTGCTATCGGCCTGGCGCTCAAGGCCAATGGTTACGGCGCTGGCGAGGTCAACGCCGAAGGGCTGGCCTGGCTCAAGCGCAAGCTGTTCAAGCTGGGTGATGTGGAAAAGATCGACTTCGACGGCATCAAGCCCGACCGTCGCGCCATTTTCCCCGCAGGCCTGGCGATTCTCGAAGCCATCTTCGACGCCCTCGAACTCAAGCGTATGGATCACTGCGAAGGTGCCCTGCGTGAAGGCGTGCTGTATGACCTGATGGGCCGCCATCATCATGAAGACGTCCGTGAGCGTACGCTCAGCTCGCTGATGGAGCGTTATCACGTCGATCTGGAACAGGCGGCACGCGTCGAAGCCAAGGCGCTGCACGCACTGGAGCAAGTCGCCGAGAGCTGGGAATTACAGCACGAGAGCTACGCCGAACTGCTGAGCTGGGCGGCCAAGGTGCACGAAATCGGCCTGGACATCGCCCACTATCACTACCACAAGCACGGCGCGTACCTGATCGAGCACTCCGACCTGGCCGGTTTCTCGCGCGAAGACCAGCAAATGCTCGCACTGCTGGTGCGCGGTCATCGCCGTAATATCCCCAAGGACAAGTTCGCCGATTTCGGCGACGAAGGCATCAAGCTGATTCGCTTGTGCGTGCTGTTGCGCTTTGCGATTCTGTTTCACCACATTCGCGGCACCCAAGAGATGCCACGTGTGGTGTTGCGTGCCGACGGCCCGAATCTGGACGCCGAATTCCCGAAAGGCTGGCTGGACAACAACCAGCTGACTCAGGCCGACTTCGCCCTGGAAGCGGAGTGGCTGACCCGAGTCGGCATCGTCTTCAGCGTACGCTGAGGACCGGGTTGCTCAGGCGCTCCAAAAGAGTCGCCTGGGCGCTTCGCGGGTTCTGATTACCGGTCGGCGTGCTGCGCACGTAACGCCCGTCCGGCTGCAACAGCCAGCTGTGGGTGTTGTCGGTCAGATAGCTTTCCAGTTCCTTTTTCACACGCAGAATCAACTTCTTGCCTTCCACCGGGAAGCAGGTCTCGACGCGCTTGTCGAGGTTGCGCTCCATCCAGTCGGCACTCGACAGGAACATCTGCTCGTCGCCGCCGTTGAGGAAGTAGAACACTCGCGTGTGTTCCAGGAAGCGGCCGATGATCGAGCGCACATGGATATTGTGCGAAACCCCGGCGATGCCCGGACGCAGACAGCACATGCCGCGCACCACCAGATCGATGCGCACACCGGACTGGCTGGCCTTGTACAACGCCCGGATGATCTTCGGATCGGTCAGCGAGTTGAACTTGGCGATGATGTGCGCAGGCTTGCCGTCGAGCGCAAATTGCGTCTCGCGGGCGATCATGTCGAGCATGCCTTTCTTGAGCGTGAACGGCGCGTGCAGCAGCTTCTTCATGCGCAGCGTCTTGCCCATGCCGATCAACTGGCTGAACAGTTTGCCGACGTCTTCGCACAACGCGTCATCGGAGGTCAGCAAGCTGTAGTCGGTATACAGACGTGCGTTACCGGCGTGGTAGTTGCCGGTCCCGAGATGCGCATAACGCACGATCTCGCCCGCTTCGCGACGCAGAATCAACATCATCTTGGCATGGGTCTTGAAGCCGACCACGCCGTAGATCACCACTGCACCGGCGGCCTGCAGACGGCTGGCCAGTTGCAGGTTGGACTCTTCGTCGAAACGCGCACGCAGCTCGATCACCGCAGTGACTTCCTTGCCGTTACGCGCGGCATCGACCAGCGCATCGACGATTTCCGAGTTCGCGCCGCTGCGATACAGCGTCTGGCGTACCGCAAGCACGTGCGGGTCTTTTGCCGCCTGGCGCAGCAGGTCGACCACTGGCGTGAAGGACTCGAAAGGGTGCAGCAACAGGATGTCCTGTTTGCTGACCACGCTGAAAACGTTTTCGCTGTTCTGCAGCAGCTTGGGAATGGCTGGCGTGAACGGCGGGTATTGCAATTCGGGGTGGCTGTCCAGGCCGGTGATGCTGAACAGACGCGTCAGGTTGACCGGACCATTCACCTGATACAGCTCGGACTCGTTCAGGTTGAACTGCTTGAGCAGGTAGTCCGACAGGTGTTTCGGGCAGGTATCCGCCACTTCCAGACGTACCGCATCACCATAGCGACGCGAGAACAACTCGCCACGCAGGGCGCGCGCCAGGTCTTCCACATCTTCGGAGTCCAGCGCCAGGTCGGCGTTTCGGGTCAGGCGGAACTGGTAGCAGCCCTTGACCTTCATGCCCTGAAACAGATCGTCAGCGTGGGCGTGGATCATCGACGACAGGAACACGAAGTTGTCGCCAGGCCCGCAGACATCTTCCGGCACTTTGATCACACGCGGCAGCAGACGCGGCGCGGGAATGATCGCAAGACCGGAGTCGCGCCCGAAGGCATCGATACCTTCAAGCTCGACGATGAAGTTCAGGCTCTTGTTGACCAGCAACGGGAACGGGTGCGTCGGATCGAGACCGATCGGGGTGATGATCGGCGCGATCTCGTCGCGGAAATAGCGTCGTACCCAGGCCTTGAGCTTGGCCGTCCAGTGACGGCGGCGAATGAAGCGGACCTGATGTTTCTCCAGTTCCGGCAGCAGAATGTCGTTGAGGATCGCGTACTGACGATCCACGTGACCGTGTACCAGTTCGCTGATCCTGGCCAGCGCCTGATGCGGCTGCAGACCATCGGCGCCCGCCTGTTCGCGGGCAAAGGTGATCTGTTTCTTCAGGCCCGCAACACGAATCTCGAAGAACTCATCGAGGTTGCTGGAGAAGATCAGCAGAAACTTCAGCCGCTCCAGCAATGGGTAGGACTCATCGAGCGCCTGTTCCAGAACCCGGATATTGAACTGCAGTTGCGACAGTTCACGGTGGATATACAGGCTGCTGTCGTCCAGGTTCGGGGCGACGATAGCGGGCACCGCAGCGGCGGGTGCCTCGATGGCCGGGATTACTTCGATGTCAGGTTCGACCACGGGCGTTGCCTCCGGGACATCGACTTGAACAGCGGCTTCGATGAGTGCTTCGGTATTCATGAATGTTCCTGTGAGGCTATTGCCCCTTCAACAGTTGAGCGGCGCGGACAGCAAAGTAGGTAAGGATGCCGTCGGCACCGGCGCGTTTGAAGGCAGTGAGGGATTCGAGAATCACCCCTTCACTCAGCCAACCGTTCTGGATTGCGGCCATGTGCATCGCGTATTCACCGCTGACCTGATAAACAAAGGTCGGCACTTTGAACTCATCCTTGACCCTGTACAGAATGTCCAGATAAGGCATGCCAGGCTTGACCATGACCATGTCGGCGCCTTCGGCAAGGTCGGCTGCCACTTCGTGCAGGGCCTCGCTGCTGTTGGCCGGGTCCATCTGATAAGAGGCCTTGTTGGCCTTGCCCAGATTCAGCGAAGAACCCACCGCGTCACGGAACGGACCGTAGTAGGCACTGGCGTACTTGGCCGAATAGGCCATGATCCTGACATTCACATGCCCGGCCAGCTCCAGAGACTCGCGGATGGCCTGAATGCGACCGTCCATCATGTCCGACGGCGCGACCATCTGAGCACCGGCATCGGCGTGCGACAGCGCCTGCTTCACCAGCGCGTCGACGGTGATGTCGTTCTGAACATAGCCCTCTTCGTCGAGGATGCCGTCCTGACCATGGGTGGTGAACGGGTCCAGCGCCACATCAGTGATGACGCCCAGCTCCGGAAAACGGTCACGCAGGGCGCGGGTCGCGCGCTGGGCGATGCCGTCCGGGTTCCAGGCTTCGGCACCGTCGAGGGATTTCTTTTCCGGCGGTGTCACCGGGAACAGCGCCAGCGCAGGGATACCCAACGCGACCCAGTGTTCGGCTTCCTTGAGCAACAGATCCACACTCAAGCGCTCGACGCCGGGCATCGAGGCGATGGATTCACGACGGTTTTCACCATCGAGGACAAATACGGGAAGAATCAGATCGTCGACAGTGACAACGTTTTCACGCACCAGCCTACGGGAAAAGTCGTCGCGGCGATTACGGCGCAGACGAGTGAGAGGAAACAGGCGGTTGGCGGGGGTAAAGCTCACGGCGAGACTCCTGAGCCCGCTTACGCGGGCAAGCGCGACAGTTATAAGCCGCCATTATGACCAATGTGTGACAGTCATGGTTCGACCTGCGACTGCACGTCGCGGTCACGGCCTTCAAGGGGATACGACCATTGTGGTTGCAAGAATCTTTAACGTCGAGACACATATGGACACTTTCATGATTGCCTTGGGCGCGTTAGGCTGCGCGTTCATTTCGCCAGCATCCAGACAATGCTCCAGAATTTCTTGAACGAATTCGGCTACTTTGCCCTGTTCCTCGGCACCTTTTTTGAAGGCGAGACCATTCTGGTTCTTGCCGGATTCCTGGCGTTTCGCGGATACATGGACCTCAACATCGTCATCCTCGTGGCCTTTTGTGGCAGTTATGCGGGTGACCAGTTGTGGTATTTCATGGGGCGCAAGCACGGCCGCAAGCTCCTGGCGCGCAAGCCTCGCTGGCAACTCATGGGCGACAAGGCCCTGCGGCTGGTCCGCAAGCACCCGGATATCTGGGTATTGAGCTTCCGCTTCGTGTACGGGCTGCGAACGGTCATGCCCGTGGCCATCGGCCTGTCAGGTTATCCACCCGGGCGTTATCTTCTGCTGAACGGTATCGGCGCAGCTGTCTGGGCTGCGGCGCTGGGTTCGGCTGCTTACCACTTCGGCGCGGTTCTCGAAGGCTTGCTGGGCAACGTCAAGAAATATGAACTCTGGGTGCTGGGCGCGCTGGTACTGCTGGGGCTGGCCCTGTGGATACGCAGACGCATCAAGAACGCCCGCATCGCCCGTGAAGAGCGTGCAGAAAAGAGCCGCTTCTGCGCATCGGCAGCGGCCTCCGACCTGGAAACGCCGGTCACCGTGCCCGTCGATCTGACGAAAAAGTCCGACGAATAAACTCCCCCGTACCTCTCCCGAGCGCAGGCTGACAGGCCTCGCTCGGCGACAGCGCACAGACGCTGCCGACCTTGCGACCACCACCCTCCCCATGCACCTTGTGCGCAGCCAGCAATCCCTCAACTGAACACTCGGCCCGCAAAGCGATCAACTGAACAGACAAATTAAAAGAAGCCTTAGGTTGCTCAAGCACAAGGAGCCGAAATCGATGCAGAAAAAAGTGGCTGTAATCCTCTCCGGCTGTGGCGTCTACGACGGTGCCGAGATTCACGAAAGCGTTCTCACCCTGTTGCGCCTGGATCAGCGCGGTGCGCAGGTTCAGTGCTTCGCGCCTGACATCACTCAGCATCACGTCATCAATCACCTGAGCGGTGAGGAAATGCCCGAGTCGCGCAATGTACTGGTCGAGTCTGCGCGCATTGCACGGGGCGAAGTGAAGGACATCCGCGAGGCGAATGCCGAAGACTTTGACGCCCTGATCATCCCGGGCGGTTTCGGCTCGGCAAAGAATCTTTCCGACCTTGCCCTGCAAGGCCATGCCTGCCAGGTCGAAGCCGGGTTGCTGGAGCTCGCCGAGGCGTTTGCCGAAGCCGGCAAACCGGTCGGGCTGATCTGCATCACCCCGGCACTCGCGGCCAAGATCTATGGTCCCGGCGTGACCTGCACCATCGGTAACGACCCTGAAACCGCCGCGGCCATCACCAAAATGGGTGGCAGTCATTCAGAATGCGCCGTCGATGACATCGTCGAGGACGAAGCGCGAAAACTGGTCAGCACGCCTGCCTATATGGTCGCCAAAAGCATCAGCGAGGCGGCCTCGGGCATCAATAAGCTGGTTGACCGTGTGCTGGAGCTGACTCACGAGGGCGATGCCTGACCGTCGCCCTGCCTGCAAAACACCGCCCGTCAGGCGAGCGGTGTTTTGCAGGCCGACCTTAGTGATCCATCCGGGCTTTATGCTGTACTGTACGCATGAACAGTATACGAGTAATGCCAGATGTCCAGCCTCTATCCGGTTCGTGGCCGAGGTACTGCCAGCAATCCGCATAACCGTTTCGCACCCAGTCAATCAGTGGCTGAAGACGATGGCTGGTATCAGGAAGTGCCACTCACGAAAGGCACCCAGGTTACCAGCGAAACAGCCAAAAGCATCATCACCCGCAACAGCTCGCCGGATATCCCCTTTGACAGGTCGATCAACCCTTACCGGGGCTGCGAGCACGGCTGCATCTATTGTTTCGCCAGACCCAGCCACGCCTATTGGGACATGTCTCCCGGCCTGGACTTCGAGACCAAGCTGATCGCCAAGACCAACGCGGCGGCGTTGCTCGAGCAACAGCTCTCCAAACCCGGCTACCGCTGCGCGCCCATCACCCTCGGGGCCAACACCGACCCCTACCAGCCGATCGAACGGGAGTACCGCATCACTCGGGCGACGCTTGAGGTGTTGCTGCGCTATCGGCATCCGGTCAGCATCATTACCAAAGGCTCGCTGATCCTGCGCGACCTGGATCTGCTGGCAGAAATGGCCAGGCTGCGGCTGGTGTCGGTCTTCATCAGCCTGACGACGCTGGATGACGAGCTCAAATGCATCCTCGAACCCAGGGCAGCGGCGCCCAAGGCTCGCCTGCGGGCCATTCGGGTATTGCGCCAGGCAGGTGTCCCGGTCGGCGTGCTGTGTGCGCCGATGATCCCGATGATCAACGACAGCGAGCTGGAGGCACTGCTGAGCGAAGCGAAGGCTGCGGGCGCCCTGAGCGCCAGCTACGTCATGCTGCGCCTGCCGCTGGAAGTCGCGCCGCTGTTCGACGAGTGGCTGAAGACACATTACCCGCAACGCGCCGATCATGTGATGAGTCTGATTCGTCAAAGTCGCGGCGGAGCCGTGTACGACAGCACATTTGGGTCTCGAATGCGTGGCGAAGGACCGTTTGCCGACCTGCTGGCTCAACGCTATGCCTTGGCAATCAAACGACTCGGATTGAACAAACGTGGTGAATTTGCACTCGATTGCGATGCGTTTTGTCCGCCGGGAGGACAAATGTCGCTGCTGTGATGAACTTGGTACTATCGTGCAAACCCGCGTCCCAGAGCCATCGCATTCAGTTTCGTTTAAGCTTCGGCGATTAGTCTGTTACTCGGAGTGTCATCAGCGATAGCGCTCAAGGGATTTGTTCGTGATGCCCTTCAGAGAGGGATCACATCCGGCTCTGGTCAAACAGGCATGAAGAATCCACATCAATTCGTCAGAGAGGATGAAGACATGACAGACATCGGTAAACAGCATTCGGCTACGTCGTCCAGCACATCAAGCCATTCAGACAGCGCCGACGTAGCGTTGAAACATATCGTCGATGGCTTTGTACATTTCCGTAACGAGGTCTTCCCCCAGCAGGAAGAGCTGTTCAAGAAGCTGGCGACTGCCCAATCGCCACGGGCCATGTTCATCACCTGCGCCGACTCGCGCATCGTGCCCGAATTGATCACCCAAAGTTCGCCTGGCGACCTGTTCGTCACGCGTAACGTCGGCAACGTCGTCCCGCCGTATGGCCAGATGAACGGCGGCGTGTCCACCGCTCTGGAATACGCAGTAGTTGCACTGGGCGTGCAGCACATCATCGTTTGCGGACACTCTGACTGCGGCGCCATGCGCGCAGTGCTCAACCCTGACAGCCTGGACAAGATGCCTACGGTAAAAGCCTGGTTGCGTCATGCCGAGGTTGCCCGCACGGTAGTCGAGCAGAACTGCAGCTGCAGCGGCGAACTGGAAACCATGCAGGTCCTGACTCAGGAAAACGTGATTTCCCAGTTGCAACACCTGCGCACCCACCCTTCGGTCGCAGCAAAAATGGCCAGCGGCCAATTGTTCATTCACGGCTGGGTCTACAGCATCGAAACCAGCGAAATCCTGGCTTATGACGCCGAGCTCGATCGTTTCATACCGCTCGACGGTTCGGGACCGACGCCGATGGCTTCACCGAAAGCACGCTTTTCAGCCGACTGATCACCAGTCCGACTGACGGCAAGCCCTTCTTTATCAGCTGATGGCGGCTGCGCAGGATGCGCGTCGCCCGTCTTGCCTCGTCTGAAGAATTCCGGAGAAGCGTCATGGGTATTACAGCATTGAAAACCGCTTTACCACGTGAGCTGCTCGCTTCCGTGGTCGTGTTCCTGGTCGCCCTGCCGCTGTGCATGGGGATCGCCATCGCATCCGGCATGCCTCCGGCCAAAGGTCTGATCACCGGCATCGTAGGCGGGCTTATAGTCGGCTGGATAGCCGGTTCTCCGTTGCAGGTCAGCGGACCCGCAGCCGGTCTGGCAGTACTGGTTTTTGAAGTGGTACGCGAGCACGGCATGGCCATGCTGGGTCCTATTCTGGTACTCGCCGGGTTACTTCAGCTGCTGGCAGGTCGATTCAAGCTTGGCTGCTGGTTCCGGGTCACGGCGCCTGCGGTGGTCTATGGCATGCTCGCCGGTATCGGCGTGTTGATCGTACTGTCACAGGCACACGTGATGTTCGACAGCGGTCCCAAACCTTCCGGGCTGGACAATCTGATCGCCTTCCCTTCCACACTGATCCAGGCCTTCGGACCAGGCACCGGCATGCAGGCCGGTATGCTCGGTCTGGGCACCATGCTGATCATGTGGGGCTGGGAAAAACTTCGTCCGCAGTCTTTGCGCTTCGTACCCGGCGCGCTGCTGGGCGTGGGTATCGCAACCGGCATCAGCCTGTTCATGGCCTTGCAGGTCAAGCGTGTCGAAGTGCCTGACAACCTGGCCGACGCCATCGACTGGCTTCGCCCGGCCGACCTGATGAACCTGGCCGACCCGGCCATTCTGGTTGCCGCTATCGTTGTGGCGTTCATTGCCAGTGCCGAAACGCTGCTCTCTGCCTCGGCGGTTGACCGCATGCACAGTGGCCAGCGTTCGGACTTCGACAAGGAACTCAGCGCTCAAGGCGTGGGCAACATGCTCTGCGGCGTGCTCGGTGCGTTGCCGATGACCGGCGTTATCGTGCGCAGCTCGGCCAATGTCCAGGCCGGTGCCACCACGCGCTTCTCGACGATCTTCCACGGCCTGTGGCTGCTGGCGTTCGTGTTGCTGCTGTCGAGCGTACTGCAGAGTATTCCGGTCGCGAGTCTGGCTGGCGTGCTGGTTTATACCGGTCTGAAGCTGGTCGATCTGAAGGCGTTTCGTGGTCTGGGTCGCTATGGCCGGATGCCGATGTTCACCTATGCGGCGACTGCCGTGGCGATCATCTTCACCGACCTGCTGACCGGCGTACTGGTCGGT
The DNA here is from genome assembly GCF_001467335.1 of Pseudomonas sp. ICMP 10191. NCBI lineage: Bacteria > Pseudomonadati > Pseudomonadota > Gammaproteobacteria > Pseudomonadales > Pseudomonadaceae > Pseudomonas > Pseudomonas sp. ICMP 10191. The sequence continues at coordinate 164,420 of NZ_LKGW01000035.1, read as the reverse complement.
TTCGGTCTGACCCTGGTGAAGCTGGCGTTCAAGGCTTCGCGTCTGAAGATCAGTGTGGTCGAGCTGGCGGGCGAGAAGGAATTCGAGCTGCGCCTGGTCGGTGCCGCAACGTTCCTCAAGGTGCCAGCGCTGACTCAGGCACTGGGCACTATTCCGCAGGGCAGCACGGTGCATGTGCCATTGGGCAATTTGTCCTACATCGACCACTCGTGTCTGGAACTGCTGGAAGAATGGGGTCGTTCGAATGCCGCTCATGGCACCCGGTTGCTTATCGAATCGCGTGGCTTGAAGCGTCGTCTTGAAGGGCGGATCTACACGACAACGGGGATCGGCTCGGGCGCCGCCTGACAGTCGCTACCCTGTTATCACAGCTCTGGGACATGTGAGCCGGATGGGTCTTCGCGTAGCAGCGGAGCGATATCCGGCTCCTTCCATTGCGGGCGAAGACAGTGATTCGGGCCTCTGAATCAGACCGCGGAGCGCTCCAGCTCCAGGCCGACGCCCAATTGCCGTGACAGGCTTGGCCAGCGCTGCCAGGCCGCACCCGTTTCAGGGCTGATCAGCTTCTCGCGGTAGGCCTCGACCGAGTCCAGCGCGAAACTCTCCTCATCAAGCAGCTCATCGACAGCATGGTGAACCGCTTCGTCCAGCTGGTTGGCAAATTGCTCGCCGATCAACTGGTGGGCAATTACGCTGGCAACCGTGGTATTTGACGGTATCAGCGGCTGACCGAAATGCTTGATGTACAGGTCATTCACTTCCTCGACCAGCCGGTGGGCCAGATAGGCCTCGTCCAACAGGCTTTCCAGGCCTTCATGCCCATCCATGATGGAAGGCGGGGCCGCGAAAAAATGCTCGGCGATTTTCAACACCGGCTTTATCTGCCCTTCGATCCCGGCGTGCAGCGCGACCTCATGGGCAGCGTCCAGCAGATCGGGGACCAGATCGATGTAGGCCGTGACGAAACGCGTCAGTACGTCTTTCGCGTCGACTTCCGGCAGGTGGATGGCGGGATGAAGATGTGGGAGCTTTTGTTCCAACTGTTGCAGCAAGTGGCCGGTCCGGGCCTCATGTTGATGGGCTAGTTGTATCTGCTCGCGCAATGCGGCGGTGTTCATGGCTGCTGGGACTCCTTGAGGCGTCAGACCCCATGGTTCGTTGATGGAGAGTCATACGTTAGCTTGCTTAACTAAATGCCTAAGACGGTTTTGCTATATGCAACTCACATTTAGATACATTTGCGCTATCAAGGTATATTTTGCTCAATTTTTGACCGAAAACGACTGCCTTCCCCCGGCGATGCGGGTGCGCTGCAGTTCGCGTTTTGAATAAGCAGGCTACTCTGAAGTCGCCCGCAGCTCTTTCGACACGCTGTCAGACATAAAAAGTGAGCCACGCATGAGCCAGCCTCTTTTGTCCAAACAGCTCGTTCTGCGTTTGACGTGTTTAATAGTGATCATATTGATGTGCGGATTGGCATTGCCGTCGCTTTACGGCGTGCTGACCGGACACAACGACAATGGCGTAGCGGGTCAGGACGCTTCACGCCAGATCGATGTGCTGTTCACTGCCGGCAATGCAGCCGGGATGACCTGGGCGTTCTACCCGCAGTCGCGCCAGATGCAGGTCCATCCCGGAGCGCTCAACGAGATGATCTTCATCGCGCAGAACCCGACCGACAGACCGATGAAAGCCCAGGCCGTACCGGGTATTTCGCCCGGAAAGGCCGCAGCGTGGTTTCACAAGACCGAATGCTTCTGCTTCACCCAACAGACATTACAGCCGGGCGAGCGCATCGAGATGCCGGTACGCTTCATCGTCGACCGTGACATACCCGAGGATGTAAAACGTCTGACGCTGGCCTATACGCTGTTCGATGTCACCACGCCCTAGATCTAGGCTCGGTGCGCAATATAGGCCATCATCCCCGGCCGCATGCCGATCACTACCCGCGCCGACACCATGACCCGTACTCAGAAAACCGTTTTCATTGTTGCTGCCATCGTCGCCCTGCTTCTGGGCGTGATCCTCAGCCAGGTGCTGACTGGCCGCAACTCACAGGACCAGGCGGCGCTCAACGACGCCGGTATTGTGCTGCTCCCCAAAAGCCGCCAGTTACCGGCCCTGAGCATGACCGACCAGAACGGCGCGGCTGTAGCGCTTGATGGCTTGAAAGACCAATGGACGTTGATGTTCTTCGGCTACACCTTCTGCCCGGACATCTGCCCCACGACCCTGGCGCAGATCAAGCAGATCAGGACCGAGCTGCCCGAAGAGACAGTCAAGCGCATGCGGGTGGTACTGGTCAGCGTCGACCCGAACCGCGATACGCCGCAGCAGCTCAAGCAATACCTGGGCTACTTCGACCCGCAGTACATCGGCCTGACGGCGCCTGTCGCTGATATCCAGACACTGGCCAATGCCATGAGCATTCCGTTCATTCCCGCAGACACCAGCAAAGCGAACTACTTCGTCGATCACAGCGGTAATCTGGCTTTGATCGGCCCGGATGGTACGCAACGAGGCTTTATCCGCGCACCGCTGAACAATCAGAAGCTGGTGAAGCAATTGCCGGGGCTGCTGGAAAGGGATTAGGGCATGTGAGATTCCTGCGGGAGTGACCGGGGCGGCGATCCGCATTGCTCACGAAGACTTGGTCCAAACGCTCTATTTTCTGGAGGCTTTACCGGCCTCTTCGCGAGCAAGCTCGCTCCCACGACGCGCCTGTATAACTATGAGCGCAGAGCGTGGGAGCGATAAGGTGTTCCCGACGCTCTGCGTCACAAGGGACGCAGAGCACTGGCGCGAGAACCGCAAGGTACAATCGGATCAGAACGCCGGAACCACAGCGCCTTTGTACTTCTCGGTCAGGAATGTTTTCACTTCCGGGCTCTGCAAGGCGGCCACCAGCTTCTTCATCGCGTCCGAGTCCTTGTTGTCCGGGCGGGCCACCAGAATGTTCGCGTAGGGCGAATCGGCACCTTCGATGATCAGCGCGTCCTTGGTCGGGTCGAGCTTGGCACTCAGGGCGTAGTTGGTGTTGATCAGCGCCAGATCGACCTGAGTCAGGACGCGGGGCAGCGTGGCCGCTTCCAGTTCACGGAATTTCAGGTCTTTCGGGTTATTCACGACATCCGAAGGCTTGGACAGGATGTTGCCCGGCTCTTTCAGGGTGATCAGACCTGCCTTGGCCAGCAGCAGCAAGGCGCGGCCTTCGTTGGTGGCGTCATTGGGCAGGGCGACATTGGCGCCGTTGGGAAGCTCCGCCAGCGTCTTGAACTTGTCGGAGTAAGCGCCGAAAGGCTCGATGTGCACCTTGGCCACGGCCACCAGATCAGTGCCTTTGCCCTTGTTGAACTCATCCAGATACGGCTGGTGCTGGAAGAAATTCGCGTCCATACGGTTCTGCGACACCTGCACGTTAGGCTGAATGTAGTCATTGAACACCTTGATGTTCAAATCCACGCCTTCTTTGGCCAGGGTCGGTTTGACGAACTCGAGGATCTCGGCGTGCGGCACGGCAGAGGCCGCGACGGTCAGGGTTTCGTTGGCTTGCGCGGACAAGGCGGTGACAGCGGCGAATATGGCCAATAGTTTCTTCATGCAACAACTCCTTCGGGCCCGCACAGGCGGGCCAATACCAACGGATTCGATCAACGATGTGTGAAATGCGCGACCAGTCTGTCGCCGATGGTCTGCAGAATCTGCACCAGCACCAGCAACAATACGACCGTCACGAACATCACATCGTTCTGGAAGCGTTGATAACCATAACGAATCGCCAGGTCGCCCAGCCCGCCAGCGCCCACCGCACCGGCCATGGCCGTGAACGACACCAGCGCAATGGCGGTCACCGTGATCGCCGCCAGAATGCCGGGGCGCGCCTCAGGCAGCAGCGCCTTGACGATGATCTGCCGGGTCGTCGCGCCCATGGCCTGCGTGGCTTCGATGATGCCGCGATCCACTTCGCGCAAGGCGGTCTCTACCAGGCGCGCAAAGAACGGCGTGGCACCGGCGATCAGCGGCGGCAACGTGCCGAGGATGCCCAGTGACGTACCGGTAATGATCTCGGTCAACGGCATCATCACGATCAGCAGGATGATGAACGGCAGCGCGCGCAGCATGTTGACGATCACCCCGACCGTCGCATACAGCTGCTTGTGCTCCAGCAACTGACGCGGCGAGGTGAGAAACATCAGCACGCCCAGCGGCAGGCCGAGCAGGATGGTGAAACCGAGCGATACACCGAGCATGATCAGCGTGTCGCCAGTGGCCACCCAGATCTCGTACCAGTCGACATTGGAAAACAGGTTCAGAAAAGCGTCCATCAGCGCAGCACCTCCATATGAACATCAGCGGCGGTGAAGCGCGCGAAGGCGGCGTCCATGTCGCCGCCGGTGATGGCCAGCGTCAACTGCCCGTAAGGGGTGTCCTTGATGCGGTCGATACGACCGGCGAGGATGCTGTAATCGACGCCGGTTTCCCGCGCCACCGTGCCGAGCAACGGCGCGTAGGTGGCCTCGCCCTGAAACGTCAGACGCACGATACGGCCCTGAACGTGAGCGAAATCATCGCGCTGTTCGTTTTCGTCGACCTGCTCGTCTTCCTGCACAAAGCGCCTGGTGGTCGGGTGTTGTGGATGCAGAAACACATCAGCGACCCTGCCGTGCTCGACAATCACCCCGGCGTCCATCACGGCCACCTGATCGCAGACGCGACGAATCACGTCCATTTCATGGGTGATGAGCACGATGGTCAGCTTCAGCTCACGATTGATCTCGGCCAGCAGTTGCAAGACCGACGCAGTGGTCTGCGGGTCCAGTGCGCTGGTGGCTTCATCGCACAGCAGGATTTTGGGTTTGGTAGCCAGTGCGCGGGCGATGCCGACACGCTGCTTCTGGCCGCCCGACAGTTGTGCCGGGTACTTTTTGGCGTGATCGGACAATCCGACCCGCTCCAGCAACTCGGCCACACGCTGGTCGATCTGCTTGCGCGGCATATCGCCTGCCAGGGTCAGCGGCATGGCGACGTTGTCGGCCACGGTTTTGGACGCCAGCAGATTGAAGTGCTGGAAAATCATCCCGACCTGTTGGCGGAAACGGCGCAGGCCATTGGCGTCGAGCGCAGTGACGTCTTCGCCATCGACCACGATCTGTCCACCACTCGGGGTTTCCAGGCGGTTGATCAGACGCAGCAAGGTACTTTTGCCCGCGCCGGAGTGGCCGATGATGCCGAACACCTGGCCACTGTCGACGCGCAGGCTGGTGGGGTGCAGGGCCGGTATTTCCTTGCCTGCCACCCGATAGGTTTTGTGGACGTTATGAAACTCGATCACGGAGCGAACCTTGTGGGGGCGCGTTAAAAAATCAGCGCAGTGGATCAATTCCACTTGCTTCGTTACCTCGGCCAGATTGAGCCGGGCGCGCATTTTAGCCTGTCCTGCCCGCTGTGCTTAGCATTTATTTGCAGGCTGTCCTGCGCAATGGACATAACACGACCGTTGGTGATCGCAGGTCGAAAATAAAAGGAACGGCTGTTTTTTGCTCCGGTCACTTCTTGGATACCGTGATTTCCCGCTTACGCCAGGGAAGTCGTATTCAGCGAACCCAACTCAATGATTGGGGCGAGATAAGGAGTCTCTGATGGCTAGCAAGAACGCACCACCTGTAACCCAAACGCCCAAGAGCGAATTGGCAGGTACCGACACCCTGGACCGTGGCAATACCAACGAGAAGCTGGAAAGCCTTGAGCAGTTCCGCTCGGACGCGACCCAGCAGGCCCTGCGCACCAATCACGGTGTCAAGATTTCCGATAACCAGAACACACTGAAAGTCGGCAGCCGCGGCCCATCGCTGCTTGAAGACTTCATCATGCGTGAAAAGATCACGCACTTTGACCATGAGCGTATTCCGGAGCGTATCGTCCACGCCCGCGGTACTGCAGCACATGGCTATTTCCAGACTTACGAAGACCACGGCGCCCTGAGTAAAGCAGGCTTCCTGCGCGATCCGGGCAAGAAGACCCCGGTGTTCGTGCGTTTCTCCACCGTTCAGGGCCCACGCGGCTCGGGCGACACCGTGCGTGACGTGCGTGGCTTTGCCGTCAAGCTCTACACCGACGAAGGCAACTTCGACCTGGTGGGCAACAACATGCCGGTGTTCTTCATTCAGGACGCCATCAAGTTTCCTGACTTCGTGCACGCGGTGAAACCCGAGCCGCATAACGAAATCCCTACGGGCGGCTCGGCTCACGACACCTTCTGGGACTTCGTCTCGCTGGTGCCGGAATCCGCGCACATGGTGCTGTGGACCATGTCCGACCGTGCGATCCCGAAAAGCCTGCGCACCATGCAGGGCTTTGGTATCCACACCTTCCGCTTCATCAACACCGAAGGTAAGTCGAGCTTCGTGAAGTTCCACTGGAAGCCCAAGTTCGGCGTGTGCTCGCTGGTCTGGGACGAAGCACAGAAGCTCGCCGGCAAGGACACCGATTTCCACCGCCGCGACCTGTGGGAGTCCATCGAGATGGGCGACTATCCGGAATGGGAACTGGGTGTACAGATCGTTGCCGAGGAGGACGAGCACAAGTTCGACTTCGACCTGCTCGATCCGACCAAGATCATCCCGGAAGAGCTGGTGCCGGTCACCCCGCTGGGCAAGATGGTCTTGAACCGTAACCCGGACAACTATTTCGCCGAAACCGAGCAGGTTGCCTTCTGCCCCGGCCATATCGTGCCGGGTATCGATTTCTCCAACGACCCGCTGCTGCAAGGTCGCCTGTTCTCCTACACCGACACGCAGATCAGCCGTCTGGGTGGGCCGAACTTCCACGAAATCCCGATCAACCGTCCGATTGCGCCGAACCACAACGGTCAGCGTGACGCACAGCATCGCACCACTATCGACAAGGGCCGCGCCTCCTACGAGCCGAACTCGATCGATGGCGGCTGGCCGAAAGAAACCCCTGCCGGCCCGGTAGATGGCGGCTTCGAGACCTACCCTGAGCGCGTTGAAGCGCACAAGGTGCGTGAGCGCAGCGAATCGTTCGGCGATCACTTCTCGCAGGCCACCCTGTTCTTCCAGAGCATGAGCCATCACGAGAAAGAGCACATCATCGCGGCCTACAGCTTCGAGTTGGGCAAGGTCGAGCGCGAGTACATCCGTGCCCGTCAGGTCAACGAGATTCTGGCCAACATCGATCTGGAGCTGGCCAAACGTGTAGCTGCCAACCTGGGCTTGCCAGCACCGACAGCCGGTACCGTACCTGCGCGTCAGACATCGGTAAAAGAGTCGCCGGCGCTGAGCCAGGTCAACCTGCTGTCTGGCGATATCGTTTCGCGCAAGGTTGCCATTCTTGTGGCTGACGGCGTCGACGGCAAAGCGGTCGAAGCCATGAAGGCTGCACTGACTGCCGAAGGCGCACACGCCAAGGTATTGGGCCCGACCTCCGCACCGGTCAAGACAGCTGACGGCAAGAGCCTGCCAGTGGACGCATCGGCTGAAGGCCTGCCTTCGGTAGCGTTCGACGCAGTGTTCGTGCCGGGTGGCAAGGCTTCGATCGAAGCCCTGAAAGGCGACGGCGTGGCATTGCACTTCATCCTGGAAGCCTACAAGCACCTCAAGGCCATCTCCTTTGCCGGGGAAGCCAAAGAGCTGTTGAGCCTGCTACGCCTGGAAGAAGATGCCGGGCTGCTGGAAGTGTCCGATAGCAAATCGTTCAAAGCGTTCTTCAACGCGATTGCTCAGCACCGTGTGTGGGATCGTGAAGTGAAAGCCAAGGCTGTTCCGGCTTGATCTGACGCTGCTACATCGCTCCCACGCTCCGGCGTGGGAGCGCCTTTCTGAACGTTCTCGCCCCCACATAGACTCCCCAACACTTCTCGTTCCTCACGCTCCGCGTGGGAATGCAGTTCTGGACGCTCTGCGTCCGCTTTGGAGGATCGACTCAGGGCTTCGCTGGCGTCAGGATGATCTGCGCTTTTTCATTGCGCTCGATCTGGCGACGCAATTGCAGCTCGAAATCCGGATTGGCCTTGACCACCCGCTTGGTCAGCAACGTGGCCAGCCACGGATAGTCTTCGGTGCGCGGCACCACCATCAGCACTTCACAGTTGAACGCTACGGTATCCGCCGCGATATCGTCCAGTTGACGACGCAATGCACGCATATCGCCGATCTTGAGTTCAATTGTCGTGCTTTCTGCCGACGGATCGATGAGCTTGGCAACCCTTCTGGCTTCGGCCGCCTTCAAATCCTCTTCGGCTTTTTCCAGCTCGGCCTTGCGCGCATGGGCAATGGCGCCGTTGACGCCGCTGGTCAGCGCCGGTGCCTTGGGCATCAGGGCGCGTGCGCGGCTCAGCGCAGAGGCCGCCGCGTTCATGTCACCCTTCTGCAGGCTGATCTGGCTGCGGCTCAGATAGGCTTCGGCCAAACGACGCTGAAAAGGCTCAAGACGGATGTCGGCAGGATTGGCAGCCTGCAACGCCGCCAATTGGTCCTCAGCCGTTGCCAGCTCATTACCGGCGATGTTCTGCTCAAGCTGAGCGAACGCGTCAGGCTGGGCCTCGGAGGCAGGCGTCTTGACAGTGGGCGCACTCTGGCAGGCACCCAGCAGGATGGAAAATGCGACAAGCAGCAGATAGCGTGGGGCGAACGGCTTCATTCCTGCGATTCTCTAGTTTGCGCAAAAAACGAGCAAGTCTACACCGCTCGCCTGGGTAGAACAAAGCTGAGCAAGAACAACGCTGCAGCGCAAACCACTATAGACGGTCCGGCAGGGGTGTCCTTGAACCACGACAATGATAGCCCGGCACACACGGCTATCACGCCCAACAGACTTGCGCCCAGCGCCATTTGCTCCGGCGAACGGGCGTGACGCTGTGCCGCAGCCGCCGGGATGATCAACAGCGAGGTAATCAGCAGAACACCGACGATTTTCATCGCCACCGCGATCACCACGGCGATCAGCAGCATCAAGGTCATGCGCAGTGTAGCAACCGGCAGGCCCTCGACCCGCGCCAGTTCTTCGTGCACGGTCATTGCCAGCAGCGGGCGCCACAGCGCGACGATCAGCACCAAAACCAACGTGCTGCCGCCCAGAATCCAGCCCAGATCAGCCGGGCTGATAGCCAGCAGATCGCCGAACAGGTAGGCCATCAGGTCGATGCGCACTTCGTGCATGAAACTGAGCACCACCAGCCCCAGCGACAAGGTGCTTGGTGCCAGAATCCCCAACAGCGTGTCCGAGGCCAGCGGTTGGCGCTGTTGCAACGTGACCAGCAACACCGCCAGCAGCAGGCAGCCGAACGTCACCGCGATGGTCGGGCTGATATCCAGCAGGAAGCCCAACGCGACGCCGAGCAGCGCGGCGTGGGACAGTGTGTCGCCGAAATAAGCCATGCGCCGCCAGACCACGAATGATCCCAGCGGGCCAGCAACCACGGCCAGCGCAACGCCTGCGAGCAAGGCATACAGTAGAAAATCAGCCATGCTTGCAGCTGTCTCCGTGAACATGAGTATGAGGGAGGGACGCAGCGTCATTCACCACCGCGCCATGCAGATCATGGGCGTGGTCGTGATGGTGGTGATAAATCGCCAGGCTCTGCGCATTGTTGCCGAACAGCTCGACAAAGGCGGGGTCATGGCTGACCTGCTCGGGATGCCCGGAGCAGCAGACGTGACGGTTCAGACACACCACCTGATCGGTGGTGCTCATGACCAGATGCAGATCATGGGAAACCATCAACACGCCGCACTGGTGGCGGTCGCGCAGCCGGGTAATAAGGCTGTACAGCTCGGCCTGTCCGGCCACGTCGACACCCTGCACCGGTTCGTCGAGGACCAGCAACTCAGGCTTGCGCAACAACGCGCGCGCCAGCAGAACACGCTGCATCTCGCCACCGGAAATGCCTTGAATCGGGCTGTCGATGACTTTCCCGGCGCCGACTTCTTCCAGCGCCGACGCTGCGGCCGTGCGATCCACACCGGGCACCAGACGCAGGAAACGCAGCACCGACAGCGGCAGCGTCTGGTCCACATGCAGCTTTTGCGGCATGTAGCCGACACGCAGCCTCGGCTTGCGCCAGACGCTACCGGCGTCGGGCTTGAGCAGTCCGAGCACCGCACGCACCAGCGTGGTCTTGCCTGCACCGTTGGGGCCGATCAAAGTGACGATCTCGCCGGGTTTGACGCTCAACTGGATGTCATCCAGCACGTTTTGCCCGGAAAGCGTAACGGCGACCTTGTCCAGACGTATCAATGCATCCGACATCAAGCGGCCTTGCAGCCAGCGCACACGCCGACGATCTCGACCGTCTGGCCTTCGACCGCGAAGCCGACGCCTGCGGCGGCATCGACCACGGCATTGCTGATGGCCGGGTGCTGCAGCTCGATCGCCGCATGACACAGGCGGCAAATCAGGAACTGGCCCTGATGCGCGTGGGTGGGGTGGTTGCAGCCCGTGAAGGCATTGAGCGAGGCAATACGGTGCACCAGCCCGTTTTCCAGGAGGAAATCCAGCGCACGGTAAACGGTTGGCGGGGCCGCACGGCGACCGTCTTCATCACTCAGCACTGCAAGGATGTCGTAGGCACCCAGCGGCTTGTGGCTTTGCCAGACCAGTTCCAGCACGCGACGGCGCAAGGTGGTCAGGCGCAGACCCTGTTTGGCGCACAGCGCATCGGCTTCGGCGAGGGCCGAATGCACGCAGTGAGAGTGGTCATGGGGGCGACTGGCCAGGGGAGTATTGGGCATGAGCAGCGACGATATTGGCTAGAGACGTTATTATGTTACCCGTTCCTGGCTGATATGAGTGATTCGAGTGCGCCGTCTTTTAAATCTTGCTGCTGTTTTCTGGGTCAGCCTGCTGATCATCGCCCCTGCTCAGGCCGAAGTCCGAGTGCTGACCAGCATCAAGCCTCTGCAACTGATTGCAGCGGCTGTGCAGGATGGCGTCGGAACACCGGAAGTGCTTCTGCCACCGGGTGCATCACCGCATAACTATGCGCTGCGCCCATCCGACGTACGGCGTGTACAGGAAGTCGAGTTGCTCTACTGGATCGGCCCGGACATGGAAACCTTCCTGCCGCGCGTCCTTCAGGGCCGCAAACTGCCTGCAGTTGCCGTGCAGACGCTGCCGGGCATGCACTTGCGTCACTTTGGCGAAGACAATGCCTCGCATGATGACCACGAGCATGATCACGACAACGACGCAGACGAACATGACCACGACCACCGGCCCGGCAGTCTCGATTCGCACCTGTGGCTGTCGACCGTCAACGCGCGGGGGATCGCCGCAAAAATGGCCACTGACCTGAGCGCTGCCGACCCTGCCAATGCAGCACGCTACGCCAGCAACGCCGAGGCCTTCAGCAAACGCCTCGATACGCTGGACGGCCGTATCAAGCAGCGTGTCAGCGCAGTGGCAGCCAAGCCCTACTTCGTGTTCCACGAGGCCTTCGATTATTTCGAAGAGGCTTATGGGCTCAAGCATGCCGGAGTATTCGCCATCGCCGCCGAGATCCAGCCCGGCGCCCAGCACGTCGCCGCCATGCGCGAACGCCTGAAAGCTGCCGGCAAGACCTGCGTATTCAGCGAACCACCCCTGCGCCCGCGCCTGGCCGAAACCCTGAGCGCCGGCCTGCCGGTCAAACTGGCCGAACTGGATGGACTGGGCGGCTACACCCCGGCCACCGCGCAGGGTTACGAGCAAGTCCTGCAAAAGCTGGCGGATGATTTGGCGGGCTGCCTGAGCAGCCTCTGACTGCCACCGCCCACATCGCAGCACTGCTGTGTGACGCAGAGCGTCACGCACTGCATTCCCACGCTGGAGCGTGAGGAACGATAGTCGTCAGGGATAACACTATCGTGCCCATGCTCCGCGTGGGCATGCCGGTCTGGACGCTTCGCGTCCTCTTGCGACGCAGAGCGTCACGCACTGCATTCCCACGCGGAGCATGGGAACGAGAGTCAACCGTCCGACTGGTTCAGACGCGCGGAGACAGGTCTGGTCTCAGAGCGCAAACGGCAACGCAATGTGCGCTTCCTGGCGCTCGGCCAGGCGGCGCTCGAACTCCGCCGGATCATGAATCAGCACGTCCTGACCGGCGAAGGTTTCGGCGGCGATCAAACGTGACAGCCAGAAACGCACGCAAGCGATACGCAACATGGTCGCCCAGAGCTTCGATTCCGCCGCCGTGAACGGTCGCAAGCCCGCATAGGCACCCAGCAAGGCACGGGCGCGGACAGCATCGAGCTGACCGTTTTCGCGGGAACACCAATCGTTGAGAGCAATCGCCAGGTCATACAGCATCGGCCCCGAACAGGCATTGTAGAAATCGATCAACCCGGTCAGGTGCGTCCCTTCGAACAGTACGTTGTCACGAAACAGGTCGGCATGCAGGTTGGCACGCGGCAGCGCCATGATCTGTGGTTTGAACGCCTCGATCTCCTGAAGGCTGTTTTCAAGCAGCGCTCGCTGGGTCTCGCCCAGGTGCGACAGAAAATTGCGCCCCTCGCTCAACATCCAGTCCAGGCCGCGATCAGTCTTGCGCTCGACGATCTGCCCACGGGTCGCCAGATGCAGGTTGGCCAGCAACTCGCCAATCTGCACGCAATGCTGGGTGTTCGGCTCGCTGATGTGCTTGCCCGGCAGACGCGGCTGCAAAAGCGCCGGTTTGTCTGCCAGCTCGCGCAGCGCCTGACCCTCAGTAGTGCGCAGCGCATAAGGCACAGGCAGATCGGCTTCATGCAGCACGTCGAGCAGTTCGATGAAGAACGGCATCTCCTGAACCGGGCCGCGCTCGACCAGCGTCAGCACGAACTCGCCCTGCTCCAGGCTGATGAAGTAATTGGTGTTTTCACTACCGGCAGCGATGCCCTGATAGTCAAGCAGACGGCCGAGCCCGTAAGGGGCGAGAAATGTTTCCAGCTCGGGCCGAGCCAGGGGGGTAAAAACGGACATATCAGGACTGCCAACGATTGAAGTGAATGTAAGGTGCTACCAGCTGAATATTTCCCACTGCGGGATCAGCATGTCCGGTTGGTCCGAACGAATGAAATTGGGGCTTGTACCATCGGCGCGCACCAGAAAATAGGGTTTGCCGTGTTTCGGGGTGATTTTAACCGCATACAGAAAGCCGTTCTGGCGATATTCCTGAATGGTTCTGTCACCGTCGGTGCGAATAGTAACGTCCGGCGCAGCTGAAGGTGGATCTTCTGCTGCAATAGCGAACAAAGGGCAAAAGGCCAACAGTCCGGTCAATATCAGTCGATTTACCTTGCACATGATAACCTTGTCCCTTTGTCGTCAATGGTTCGCGCATTCTAGCGCCGACCCCGCCGAAAAGGTTGATTCTGCTCATGACCCAAGCGCCACTCGTCCTGGTAGACGGTTCCTCTTACCTCTACCGCGCCTTCCACGCACTGCCACCACTGGCCACCTCCAAAGGATTGCCGACCGGTGCCGTCAAGGGCGTGCTCAACATGCTCAAAAGCCTGCGGCGCCAGTATCCGGAAAGCCCGCTCGCGGTGGTGTTCGACGCCAAGGGCGGGACGTTCCGTGATGCGCTGTACAACGACTACAAAGCCAACCGGCCGAGCATGCCGGACGATCTGCGTGTGCAGGTCGACCTGCTGCATGCCTGCGTCAAAGGCATGGGCTACCCGTTTCTGTGCGTCGAAGGCGTCGAAGCCGATGACGTGATCGGCACGCTGGCACGCAGCAGCGCGGCGGCCGATCGTCCAGTGGTGATTTCCACCGGCGACAAGGACATGGCGCAACTGGTCGACGGCCATATCACTCTGGTCAACACCATGACCGGCAGCGTGCTGGATGTGGCGGGCGTGAAAGAGAAATTCGGCGTCGGTCCGGAGCACATCATCGATTACCTGGCCCTGATGGGCGACAAGGTCGACAACATTCCCGGCGTGCCCGGCGTTGGCGAGAAGACCGCGGTCGGTTTGCTGGTCGGCATTGGCGGTGGCATCAAGGAGCTTTACGAGAACCTCGACAAGGTCGCCTCCCTGCCGATCCGTGGCGCCAAGACCCTGGCCGCCAAACTCGAAGAACATCGTGAGATGGCCTTTCTGTCTTACGAACTGGCGACCATCAAGATCGACGTCCCGCTGGACATCGAACTGGATCAATTGCATTGCGGCGAGCCCGACCGCGACACGTTGATGGAGCTGTACGCCGAGCTGGAATTCAAGAGCTGGATCGAAGACCTGCAACGCGACGCCAAACGTGCCGGCCAGGAGCTGACCGTCGAAGAGCCGACCGTTGAGGCCAGAGAAGCGGCTTATGAAGTCATTCTTGAACAGAGCCAATTCGATGCCTGGCTGAAGAAGCTGCAGGCCGCGCCACTGTTTGCCTTCGTCACCCAGAGCAACGGCACCGATGCCCAGCGTGCGCAACTGGTCGGCCTGTCCTTCGCCATTCAGACCCACGAAGCCGCTTACATTCCGCTGACCCATTCATACATGGGCGTGCCGCAGCAGTTGGACCGCGACACCGTGCTCAAGGCGCTCAAGCCGTTGCTGGAAGACCCGGAAAAAATCAAGGTCGGCCAGCACGCCAAGTTCGCCATCAACCTGCTTGCCAATTGCGCGATCGACGGCGATCAGGCTCAAGGCATCGACCTGCAGGGCGTGCGCTTCGACACCATTCTGGAATCCTATGTACTGGACTCCACCGCCACCCGCCACGACCGCGACAGCCTGGTGGCCAAGTACCTGACGCACACGCCGATCAATTTCCAGGAGATTGCCGGCAAAGGCGCCAAACAACTGAGCTTTGACCAGATTGCCCTGGAGCAGGCGGGCAATTACGCCGCCGAAGAAGCGGACCTGACCCTGCGCCTGCATGAAGTCTTCGACGCACGGCTGGCCGCGATTCCGACCCTGCAGCCGGTATTGAACGATATCGAGATGCCGCTGGTGCCTGTGCTGGCACGTATCGAGCGCCAGGGCGCGCTGGTCGATGCCAACCTGCTGGGCATCCAGAGCGTCGAACTGGGCGACAAGATGACCGCGCTGGAACGCGAGGCCTTCGCCATTGCCGGCGAAGAATTCAACCTCGGCTCGCCCAAGCAACTGGGCGTGATTCTCTACGAAAAACTTGGTATGCCGGTTCTCAGCAAGACCGCCACCGGTCAGGCATCGACTGCCGAGGCCGTGCTTGCCGAACTCGCGGAGCAGGATTTCCCGCTGCCCAAGGTGCTGATGCAATACCGCTCGATGAGCAAGCTCAAGAGCACCTACACCGACCGCCTGCCGGAGCAGATCAACCCGCGTACCGGGCGTATTCACACCTCCTATCATCAGGCTGTGGCGGTCACCGGGCGTTTGTCCTCCAGCGATCCGAACCTGCAGAACATCCCGATTCGTACTGCTGAAGGCCGGCGCATCCGTCAGGCGTTCGTGGCTCCGAAGGGCTACAAGCTGCTGGCCGCCGACTATTCGCAGATCGAACTGCGGATCATGGCGCATCTGGCCCAGGACGAAGGCTTGCTGCACGCATTCCGCAATGACCTGGACGTTCACCGCGCGACGGCTGCGGAGGTGTTTGGTGTCGAGTTGGAAAACGTCACCACTGACATGCGTCGCAGCGCCAAGGCGATCAACTTCGGCCTGATCTATGGCATGAGCGCGTTCGGCCTGGCCAAGCAGATTGGCGTCGATCGCAAGCAGTCACAGGCGTATGTCGACCGCTACTTCGCCCGCTACCCTGGCGTGCTGAACTACATGGAGCGCACCCGCGCCCAGGCTGCCGAGCAAGGTTTTGTCGAAACCATCTTCGGCCGCCGCCTGTACCTGCCGGACATCAACGCCAAGAACCAGTCCCTGCGCAAAGGCGCGGAACGCATGGCGATCAACGCGCCGATGCAGGGCACCGCTGCGGACATCATCAAGAAAGCCATGGTGGCGGTGAATGGCTGGCTGGACGAGTCCGGTCTGGATGCTCGGGTCATCCTGCAGGTTCACGACGAACTGGTGCTTGAAGTGCGCGAGGACCTGGTCGATCAGATCAGTGAACAGATCCGTCCACACATGAGCGGCGCAGCGGAACTGGCCGTGCCGTTGCTGGTGGAAGTAGGGGTTGGCAACAATTGGGACGAGGCTCACTGAGCCTGAAGAGGCGAACCTGTGCGCAGGTTCGTCAAATATTGTAGGAAATGTGAACTTTTCTTCACTGCTGGAACTTAACCGTTTGGACAGGAGTCAGACGTGTCGATTGGTTGAAAAATCGATCGTGCTCCTAGTTGTGTTAAGTGTTGGCAGTTATCCAGATCCCACCCTAAGGTCTGGACCTTAAGCCCCGGAACTTCCCCCTCCCCATGCGAAGTCCGGGGTCTTTTTTGCCTGCGATTTACTCCGCAGGCGCCTTGTCTTCCAGTTCCATCCAGTCGGCCAGCACGGTGTAAGCCTCTTCCAGTCCCATGCGCTTGGGGGCCGAGAACAACTGGATGCTCACTGCATCGCCCCAGCCTTTGCGAATCTCGGCCTGAACCTTGAGCAGCGTGTTCTTGGCCGCGCCGTAGGTCAGCTTGTCGGCCTTGGTCAACAGAATGTGCATCGGCATGTTGCTGGCGATGGCCCAGTCCAGCATCAGCACGTCGAAGTCGGTCATTGGATGACGGATATCCATCATCAGGATCAGACCCTTCAGGCTTTCGCGGCTGCCCAGGTAGGCTTCCAGGTGACGCTGCCAGTGCAGTTTGAGCGGGATGGGCACTTTGGCGTAGCCGTAACCAGGCAGGTCGACCAGACGGCGATCTTCGTCCAGGCCGAAAAAGTTCAGCAACTGGGTACGCCCCGGGGTCTTGGATGTGCGCGCCAGGCTGGCGTGGGTCAGGGTGTTCAGCGCGCTCGATTTGCCCGCGTTGGAGCGACCGGCAAATGCGACCTCAAAACCTTCGTCGTCGGGGCATTGGTCGACCTTGGCGGCGCTGAGCATGAACGTGGCCTGTTGGCACAGACCGAGAATGGGGTTTTTGAGTTGCATGTGATTTCCGGTGAAGACCTGCCTGCAAGGGGTGCGGCAAGAGGTGTCGGTTTCGTTTGGATGCGTGCGCATATAATGACACACCTGTCCCCCGGCCCACACTCACACCGTATCGCGCCGCTCTGACCGGTGTGCTGGAACATTCAGACATGACCTGCTTCACTCCTTATGCAAAAAGGCCGTCCGCGGTCGCCCATTTTTACAACCTCAGCGTTACACTAACGAACTCAGGCTTTCGCGTCCGGTCGAAACCACCGTCGCTTGAAGGCGATTCAATCTGCTCAGGAGTAAAGCATGCGTAATCTGATCATCAGCGCCGCTCTGGTTGCCGCCAGTCTGTTCGGTATGTCCGCCCAGGCCGCCACGCCCATCGAGGCAGGCAAGCAATACGTCGAGCTGGCGAGCGCTGTGCCTGTTGCCGAGCCAGGCAAGATCGAAGTCGTCGAGCTGTTCTGGTATGGCTGCCCGCACTGCTACGCGTTCGAGCCAACGATCAATCCGTGGATTGAAAAACTGCCGTCCGACGTCAAGTTCGTACGCATCCCTGCCATGTTCGGCGGCCCGTGGGATGCACACGGCCAGCTGTTCATCACCCTCGACACCATGGGCGTCGAGCACAAGGTTCACGCGGCCGTATTCGAAGCCATCCAGAAAGGCGGCAAGCGTCTGACCGACAAGAATGACATGGCTGACTTCGTCGCCACACAGGGCGTGAACAAGGAAGACTTCCTGAAAACGTTCGACTCTTTCGCAGTCAAGGGCAAGATCGCCCAGTACAAGGAACTGGCCAAGAAGTACGAAGTGACTGGCGTTCCGACCATGATCGTCAATGGCAAGTACCGCTTTGACCTGGGTTCTGCCGGTGGTCCGGAAAAGACCCTGGAAGTTGCCGATCAACTGATTGCCAAAGAGCGAGCGGCTAGCACAGCCGCCAAGTAAGCGCACATCATGCGCCGCTGGGGCAAAGGCAGTACCCGTATCGTTGGCCTGCATGATCCGCAGGTCAACGAACATCATCTGCTGCAAAACGGCTTGCCGGAAGACGGCAGGCTGCGTTTGCTCAGTTTCAATATCCAGGTGGGTATCAGTACCCAGCGCTACCATCATTACCTGACGCGCAGCTGGCAGCATTTGCTGCCGCATGGCGGTCGAGCTGGCAACCTGCAGAAGATCGGCGATCTGATCAATGAATTCGATCTGGTGGCACTGCAGGAAGTCGACGGCGGCAGCATGCGCTCCGGCTTCATCAACCAGGTCGAGCACCTTGCCCAGCTGGGTGGTTTTCCGTACTGGTATCAACAACTCAATCGCAACCTCGGGCGCCTGGCGCAGCACAGCAATGGTGTGTTGAGCCGTCTGCGCCCGACCAAGATCGAGGATCATCCGCTGCCGGGTCCTGCCGGGCGCGGCGCAATTCTCGTGCGTTTCGGCGAGGGCGAAGATGCCCTTGTCGTGGTCATGATGCACCTGGCGCTGGGGACCCGAACCCGAACCCGGCAGCTCGCCTACATTCGCGAACTGATCGGCGGTTACCGCCATCAAGTGCTGATGGGCGACATGAACACCCATGCCAACGACCTGCTGGAACACTCGCCGCTACGGGACCTGGGGCTTTTGGCTCCGCAGATAGAAGCAACCTTCCCCAGTTGGCGACCACAACGTTGCCTCGATCACATTTTGCTCAGCCCGACCCTGACGCTCGAACGTGTGCAGGTGCTGGCACAGCCCATTTCCGATCATCTGCCTGTCGCTGTCGAGATTCGCCTGCCTGACTCACTGCGTGGGGACTCACTGCCTGTGCCCTCTGGTGGAAGCCTTGCATGAGCGACGACGCGGAGCGTTGGAAAGAGAAATACCTTAAAGGGATCGAGCAACAGGACAAGCTCGAAAAGCGCTGGGATGCGCGGCTCGATTTGTTGCGACGCGGTCTGGTACGCAGCAGTCTGGCGGCAGAGGGCTCTGACCGCGCCGTCGACGAATGCATGAAGGAGATGCGCGAAATTGTCCGCAAGGATGATATGGACGCGGGCCTGGCAGCCCTGATCCCGCGCCTCGAAAAGGCCGTACTGGACTCTGAACAACGCCGCGAAGTACGGGCCGCGCAAATCAGCTCGGCACTGACCGCACTGGTTGCGCAACTGCAGTCATTGCCGCTGCCACGCGACGTACGCAAGCCACTCAAGCGCTTTGCCAAGGAGCTTGAAGAGCGTGCCTCACAAGCCCGTGAGCTGCCCCTGCTGCTCGGCGAGTTGAGCAATTTGCAGGGCCAGGCCCTGACCCAGGTTGAAAAACCCGAGGAAGGTCCGCGCCAGGGATTGCTGCAACGCCTGTTCGGTTCGCGCGAAGGCCAAGGCAACGATACTCATCCCGAGGCTGCTCACCCCGAAGACCCCACCTCGGCACCGGACACGCATGAGCCCGATGCAGAGCCGCAGGCAGCAAGCACTCACGCCCCGGCAGACATCGCTCATGGCGAAGCCGAGGCCGATGACTCACCTGCCACCGTAGCCACCTCGGCCACAGACAGCACACCGCCCACGCCTGCCCCGGAAACCGATACGCCTGCCGTCGTGACACCCGCCGCTGCAACGCCTGAAGAACCTGCACCATCGGTCACGGCTGCGGATGTTGCTCCAGCACCGGCAGAGTCCTTCGCCGAACCTGCACCTGTCACTGTCGAACCCATCGATTTCGCGGATCTCCTGGCGCCTGTTCCGTCAGTGCCCTATCAACAACGGCCCGCGCCAATCGACGCGACAGTTGAAGAACCCGACGCAGAGGCCGAGCAGCAGCCCGAGACGGCAGAAGGCGAAGAAGGCTACGCGCTACCCTCATCACCCGAGCCCAGCTACAGCTCGGTGGCTGCGCATATTGAACAAACCCTGCTGGGCCTGCTGGACGACCTGACCCTCTCCGAGCACTTTCGCCCGCAGGTCGAGGATATGCAGTTACGCTTGAAACATGGGCTTAACTGGTACGAATTGCTGCCGATCCTCGACGATATGGCGGTGCTGATGCTGGCGATCAACAACGGCGGTCAACAGGAGTTCGGCACCTACCTCAAGCAGCTCAATGAACGGCTCGAATCGTTTCAGAGCCACTTGCAGGCGGCCAGTGAAGATCACGCCGAGGATCAGTCCACCGCGCGTGACCTCAACGACCAGTTGCGCGAACAAGTGGGCGGCCTGCAAAGCAGTGTTCAGGACGCCTCCGATCTGCCCAGCCTCAAGCGGGTGCTCGACAATCGGCTTGAAGCCCTGCTCGGCACCATGGATCACTACCAGCTCAAGCGCGATGCCCGCGAGCGCGAAGTGGCCTCGCGACTGCAAGGTCTGGCAGCCCGCGTCGCGAGTATGGAACAGGAAGCCCTGGGTTTCAGGACTCACCTGGAAGAACAGCGTCAAAAGGCCCTGATCGACCCGCTCACCGGACTGCCCAATCGAGCAGCCTGGGGCGAGCGCCTCGAACAAGAGATGGCCCGGTGGCAGGAAGAAAAAAACAGTCTGTTGGTCTGCATTCTGGACCTGGACCATTTCAAACGCATCAACGATGGTTACGGGCATCTGGCTGGCGACAAGGTATTGAAGATTGTCGCCAATGTGTTCAGCAAACGCCTGCGCGCCAACGACTTCCTCGCACGCTTTGGCGGCGAAGAATTTGTCATGCTGCTGCCTGCAACACCTCCTGCAACGGGGCTGACGCTGCTCGACGAACTGCGCGCCGCCGTAGAGTCATGCCCCTTCCACTTCAAGGGTGAGCGAGTCACCATCACCGTGTCCATTGGCCTGACGGCTTTTCGCCCCGGAGAACGGAGCGACACCGCTATCAAACGTGCCGACCAGGCGCTTTACAAGGCCAAGGAGAACGGCCGGAACCGCATCGAACAAGGCTGACTGAAACATTTTGACCTGAACAAATAGCCGGCGGCCCATGCTATTTGTACACATTTTGTTATGATGTTTCATTTCCTGCCGACGCTGCCGACCTCATGAAGCTGTATTTCTCCGCCTTTATCATGCTCATCCTCACTGCCTGCGCAAGCGGCCCCAGGCTGGACACCAGCCACCCCTCGGTAAATTTCGATGGCCGTGCCCAGTATGTGGTGATGCACTACACCTCGGCGTCGCTGGAACGCTCGCTGCAATTACTGACCCATGGCGAGGTCAGCGCCCACTACCTGATCGGTGACGACAGCAAGGCCACCATCTACAAGCTGGTCGATGAAAACGCACGTGCCTGGCATGCCGGCGAAAGCGAGTGGGAAGGCCGCACCTGGCTCAACTCCAGTTCGATCGGCATCGAGATCGTCAACCCGGGCTTCAAGGAAACGCCGACAGGTCGCCTGTGGTATCCGTACACCGAAGCGCAGACCCAGTCGATCATTGTCCTGCTCAAGGACATCGTCAAACGTAACAAAATCGACCCCAAACACATCATCGGTCACAGCGACATCGCCCCGTTGCGCAAGCAGGACCCGGGGCCGTTGTTCCCGTGGAAACGCCTCGCTGCCGAAGGTCTGGGGAACTGGCCGGACGAACGCCAGGTTGCCCAGCGTCAGGCATTGCTGGCAGCCAACCTGCCGAGCATCACCTGGTTCCAGCAGCAATTGGCACGCCTGGGCTACAGCACTCCGCAAACCGGTGAGCTGGACGTCGCTACGCGCCAGGTACTGGCCGCGTTCCAGATGCACTATCGCCCGGCACGCTTCGACGGAGAGCCCGACGCACAGAGCGCGGCCATCCTGCAGGTGCTCAATCACTCGAATTGAAGCGCATGGGGGCTGGCGCTCAGTCAGCCGATGAGGGCCTGGCGATCAAGCCCTCAGAGCGGTAAAGCCATATAGAACTGCGTGCCCTGCCCTGGCCTTGAGTACACGCCCATTCGTCCGCCGTGCAGTTGGACGATCTCCTTGCACAGCGCCAGCCCGAGCCCGGCGCCGCCTTTCTTGCGACCCACCTGGACGAAGGGTTCGAAGATCCGCCCCTGCTGTCCGTAGGCAATGCCTTCACCGTTGTCCTCGACACTGATGATCGCCCGCTCGCCGTGACGCCTGGCCTGCAGGCGGATCAGGCCGTTCGGCGGCGTGTGACGCAATGCATTGTCCAGCAGATTATCCAGCACCCGCTCCAGTTGAGATTGATCGGCATGCAGACGCGGCATGGGCTCCTGCATATCCAGCATCAGCACAATATCCTGCTCCTGGGCCTGATCCTCGAAGCGCGCCTTGGCTTCCTGCAGCAAGGTCTCGACGGAGCAAGGTGCAAGTTTCAGCTTCTGCAGACCGTTCTGGTAACGCGAGAAATTCAGCAGGTCGTTGATGAGCTGCATGAGGCGCTGCATCTCTTCGGTGACTGTATTGAGCAGATCGGCCTCACGGGACTCGGGAGCGAAATGCAGACGCTCCTGAAGAAGGCCGAACGCCATGTGCATGCCCGTGACCGGCGTGCGCAACTCATGCGAGGCGCGCAGGACGAACTCGCTGCGTACCCGCTCGAAAGCACGCTGTTCGGTCACGTCGTGCAGCACCATCACAGCACCCAGGATGTGGCCCTTGGTGTGACTGACCGGTGTCATGCTGTAGGTCAGCAATCGAGACTCGCCGTCGATTTCGATGGCCAGATCTTCCGGCGCGCGCTCCAGCGTTCCGCCCCGCAGCACCAGATGCAGTTGCTCATCCAGTTCTGGACGGCTCAATGCCTCGCCGAGACTTTGCCCAAGGCGACTCTCGTCCCATCCGAGCTGGCGCTGCGCAACAGGATTCAGGTGCTCCAGGTGCCCTTGGCGATCGATCATCAACAGGCCGTCGTCGATACTGTCGAGGACCGCTTGCAGGCGCTGCTGGCCCGCCAGAAGCTCATCGACGTTGGTCGCCTGATGCTGACGCAGGGCTTCGGCCATGATGCCGAAGCGCCGGGTCAGCAGGTTCATTTCTGCGGCCGAGGAAATGGGCAGCGTGACCTCGTAATCACCTTCCCCAATGCGATCGGCAGCCTTGGCCAGCGCCTCGATCGGTGCACCGAAACGGCGGGCGATGCCGTGCGCGGTCACAAAGCCGATGCACAGCACCGCCAGCCCGACCAGCCCCAACAAGCCGGCGATCCACAATGCACGGTCCCTGGAATTGATCTCGGCGGTGCTGATGTTCTCCAGTGCATTGCGATGCACACTCAGCAGACCGTTGCGCAGAGCGTCGAAACTCTCGCTCAGTTGCGGGTTGCCCCGTATGCCTCGCGGATCATCGCCATATTGCTTCCAGGTGGCAATGAATCGCTGATAATCACCCCGGGTCTTCTCAAAACCGTTACGCACATTTTGCTGGGTGTCCTGCGCCGACCCTTCCTCCAGCAGTTCTTCGAACTGCTGCTGGATTCTGTCCAGCTCAGCCTCATTGCGATTGGCACCGGTCATCAACACCAGTTGATCACCCAGGTTCTGGCGCAACTTCAAACCCAGATCGAGGATGGCGAAGTTATGCTGAATCAGTGATTCCTGAGTACGGGCCATCTGCATGACACTGACGAGCCCCAGCAGCAGCCCGAGCAACGCGACCGTGATAAGCGCCGAGATGCTCAGGAAGAGGCGAGTGCGCAACTTCATGGCCAGCTTCATTTGAGGTATTTCATAGGTTGTACTGTTTTCGTTTGCGGTAAAGCGTCGAAGCATCGATACCCAGCGTCTTGGCGGCCTGATCAAGGGTTTCACTGGTTGCCAGTACGGCCCCGATGTGTGCCTTTTCAAGCTCGTCCAGACTCAAGGCCGCGCCCACACGTGGTGCATTGTTGGTCGGTTGCTCAGCCATGCCCAGATGACTGACCTCTACGCGATCCTGTGGACAGATGATGCTGGCACGCTCGATCACGTTGCGCAGCTCACGAATGTTGCCTGGCCAGCGGTAATTGAGCAGCGCGGCACGGGCTTCTTCGCTGAAGCCTCGGGCCGGACGCGCGTATTCCTTGACGAAACGCGCCAGAAAGCGGTCCGCGAGGGTCAGAATGTCTTCGCTGCGCTCACGCAGGGCCGGCAGATTCAGGGTGATCACGTTCAGGCGGTACAGCAGATCCTCACGGAAACGCCCGCTGCGCACCATGTCTTCAAGGTTGAGGTTGGTGGCCGCCAGGATGCGCACGTCGGCACGGCGGGTCACCGGGTCACCGACGCGCTCGTATTCCTTGTCCTGAATGAAGCGCAGCAATTTGGGCTGCAGCGTCAGCGGGAAGTCACCGATTTCGTCGAGGAACAGGGTGCCGCCATCGGCCTGATTGACGCGGCCCAGCGTGCTTTCGCTGGCACCGGTAAAGGCGCCACGACTGTGGCCGAACAGTTCGCTTTCCATCAGTTCTGCGGTCAGCGACGGGCAGTTGATGGTGACGCAGGACTTCTTGGCCCGCTTGCTCCAGCCATGAATCGCCCTGGCCAGCTCACCCTTACCGGTACCCGATTCGCCCAGAATCAGGATGTTGGCATCGGTCACGGCAACCTGACGGGCCGTTTCCAGTATCGCCATCATCGAAGGGCTGTGGGAATCCAGACCATCCTTGGGCTTGCGAACCTCGCCTTCCAGTGCTTCGAGACGGGCAGACAGTTGCCTGACTTCAAGCTGCTTGGCCGTTGCAAGACGCAACTGGTCAGGACTGCACGGCTTGACCAGGTAATCGGCTGCGCCCGCCTGAATGGCATCGACAGCGGTATCCACCGCCGAATGGGCAGTCACGATCACCACACGCATCCACGGCGCCTGAATCCGCATCTGCGCCAGCACGTCCAGGCCGTTGTCTTCGCCCAGACGCAAATCGAGAAAGCACAGATCGAATACTTGACGCTGCATGAGCGTGTCGGCCTGAGCAGCGCTGTTGGCAGTGGCGACACTGTAGCCTTCGTCTTCCAGACAGTACCGGAAAGTGCGGAGGATGGCGGACTCATCGTCCACAAGCAGAATACGGCCCTGATTCTCAGTGGCTGCTTCCATTTTTCCTACGCTCCTTAATGAATTGTCTCAGTTAGTCTCGGAATCATCGGGCAAGTTGCATGGTCAATTCTGATTGATTCTTCGGCATGCATGGTAGCTTTCTGATCAGCTAATGGCGAACAGCCTGATTAATCCGCGTTTATGCCGTTAAAACCGTCCATTCGGAGACGAGATCTCACCGCAAAAGGAACGCTCCTATGTTTTCACTGAAAAAGATTGCTCTGATCACGGCCGCCGCTGCGCTGCTGGGCAGCGGCCCGGTGCTCGCCCAGCCAGACCTGCCCACTCAACTCGCCGAGGCGCGTCAGGAAGGTTCGATCTGGACAGCTTTCGCGCTGAACAAGCATCTGAGCCCGTTCAAGATCGATGTGGGTGTCGAACAAGGCACCGCGACGCTCAAGGGCAAGGTTGAAAACGAAGTGGACCGCGAGTTGGCCGAACGCATCGCGCTGGATACCAAAGGCATTGAAAAGGTCGACAATCAGCTGGAGGTAGATCCTTCTGTTGCCAGCGAGCCCGGCACACGGACCAACATGGCTCAGCGCTTCGAGGATGCGACGCTGGTCGCGACGGTGAAATCCAAACTGCTGTGGAGCAGCGTGACTGAAGCGCTGACCATCGATGTCGACAGCAAGGACGGCGTGATCACCCTCAAGGGCCGCGCGCAAAGCCCTGAAGCGAAGGAACTGGCGGGTAGCCTGGCGAGTAACACCGATGGCGTGGTCAGCGTCAACAACCTGATCAGCCTCAGCGCGGCCGACTCGATTGCGGCCAAGACCCAGCCACAGTCGCTGACCCCGACCGAGGAAATGAGTGACGCCTGGATCACCAGCAAGGTCAAGGCGAGCCTGATCTACAGCCGGACGCTGGATGGGCTGAATATCAAAGTAGACACCAAGGCAGGTGTGGTCAGCCTGAATGGCGTGGTTGCCAACTTCGCCGAGAAGGAACTGGCCGTGGAAATCGCGCGAAATATTCGTGGCGTAAAAGGCGTCAACGGCGACGCACTGAAGGTCATGGCGCGCAGCGCAGGCTGACAGTTCAGGGCCGGAGTGTCGAACGCCTCGTGCAGAACGCACGATTACAAAGGGGTAATCGTGCAGCTTGCTGGTAGGACGCTCTCGTCAAACTTAATAAGCTATTGATTTTAAAGGATTTTAATCCACTTAAAAAACTGGCATGCAGTCTGCAATAACCTATTCAACAAGGTCGATACACAACGACCCATCAGATTGAATGCCCACTCAGGCCAGGGGAGTTTGCAGATGAACAGCCAGCGTATTTCACAATTGCGTATCTCTCCCCTGCACATCCAGCAAGGTCTTTTTCTGCTCCTTGCCCTGCTCGTCACTCTGATCGCCATTCAGCAGTTCCAGCGTTGGAATCAAGCCAACGAGGCAACTCAACCAAAACAGCAATTCATCCAGACCAGCAGCATCTCCTATCGCGGCGTCAGCGCTCCAGCGGTCAAGGACATGTCCTCAAGCCTGCGCAACGTTGACGGCCTGGTTTCTGTAGATGAAGTCGCTCCACAGCAAAAATGGGTTTTCTGACCCGACCTTAAAAGCAGCACCCCTTATTAAAACGGCATCAAAAAGGAGTATCACCATGTTGAGTTGGGCAATCACGTTTCTGATCATCGCTATCGTTGCTGCAGTACTGGGCTTCGGTGGTATCGCGGGCACGGCTACTGGTATCGCCAAGATCCTGTTCGTCGTCTTCCTGGTGATGTTCGTTGTGTCGTTCTTCTTCGGTCGTCGCGGTCGAGGCTGATAATGCACACGTCATTTCGCACACTGGCCGCCGCCCTGTTGATGGGTGGCAGTGTCATGGCCATGGCAGCCAATGATGGACAGTCTCGGGTCAATGAGCTTCTGAGCTCCGCCCCCGAGTACCGCACCACCTGGGCGAAAGTCGTCAAGAAGGAAGAGCGTTTGCCGGATTGGGTGATCAACCTGTCCGGTGCTTCCGAGCAGCAGATGACGGCGGCCACTGAAGATGGCGACAACTATCTGGTTGGGCCGCTTTGCGAAACGGCCGATACGTGCAAAAGCAAGCGCCTGATCGTGGCTTTCAGCCTCGACAAGGAAGATGCTTACGCTATGTTGGTTGAAGTGCCTGCCGGTCTTCCCGCAGACAAATCACCAACACGTCACGCGACTTACCGTTATCTGGGTAAGCCTGACGAGGGTATGCAAAAGCTCTTGAATGAAGAGCTGCGCAAAGACCCTAACTGGTATTGATTCAGAAGAAAGGTGTCGACTCCAGGAGTCGACNGGCCTGAGGAAGGTACGCGCATGACCAGGGGGCCGGGACGCGTTGATCAAGTGGATCGGCGTGACCTAGGGGTACAGGGAGTACCTCCGCCAAGGGCCGGGTCAGGCAAGCCGCCGTGCAAGTCCACGAGAATGCGTCGACCTTTCGAACGCCTCCAGTGACCTTGCACGGCGCTTTATATTTCCTTCCTGCTTCGATCCCGTCTTAAATTGCATCCCTCGGCAACATCAGCCCCAATGGCAACCTGACGCGTGCTTCAAGACCACCTCCCGAACGATTCCTCAACTCGACGTTACCCCCGTGCATGGCAGCAATACGCTTGACGATGGCCAGGCCGAGGCCGGTGCCCTTGCCACTGCGTGCGCGATCACCGCGAATGAACGGGTTGAAAATGGTGTCCAGTTCGGACGGATCGATGCCCGCCCCCCTGTCCAGCACACTCAACACTACGTAGGGCGCGTTTCGGTCACCGGATACATAGGCAGCGACTTCGATACCGTTGCCGGCATGGTGCTTGGCATTGCCAATCAGGTTGGTCAGCAGGCGCTTCATCGACACCCGACGCAGCGGGAAGGGCGGAATAGGCTCCAGACACAGACGGATGCTGTCTTCATCGTCATTGAAGGGTGCAACCACATCGCGCACAAGATGCCCCAGATCGACCTCTTCGATCTCCTCGTCACGGCCATCGCGGATGAACGCCAGGAACTGATCGAGAATGGCGTCCATGTCCTCGATATCGCGCACCATGCCTTCGGAGAACTCATTGTCGTTCATCAGCTCCAGAGACAGGCGCAGGCGCGTCAGCGGTGTGCGCAGGTCGTGGGAAACCCCGGCCAGCATCAGCTCGCGTTCCTGCCCGGCCTGCTCGACGTCTTCGGCCATCTGATTGAAGGCCCGATAGACTTCGGTCATCTCGCTCGGCGTGTCACTCACCGGCAGCCGCACGCTGCGCCCCTGCCCCAACTGGCGCGCCGCAAATACCAGACGCTTGAGCGGCTGACTCAGTTGACGCACGAAAATCCAGGCTGATGCCGTGGAGAGCAACCCGATGGCCAGGAACCAGCCCAGCACGTTCCAGATTTTCTGACCGCGCAACGGGTGCGGATAAAGCGGCACTTTCAGCCAGCCGTCACCCAGGCTCGGCGCTCGTACCCACAGCGCGGGTGGCGCGTGTACCCGCAGACGCACTTCCGTGTCGGCACCCAGCTCCGCCTGCATCTGCCGCTGATAGATCTCACTGTAAGGCCAGTGCTGCTCACCTTCCGGCACGCCACCGCCCACCACCCGAATCAGACCTGCCGCCTCGGCAATCGCATCGCGGTCGCTTTCACCGGCAGCCCAATAAGCACGCAGTGTCAGAGCAACGCCGTGGCTGTATTGCCTGTCGACCAGCACATCTTCGTTCATCAGCAGATAAACCAGCGTCAGGGCCTTGGAAAACAGCACGACGATGAGCACCAGCCAGAGCGTGCGGGAGAAAAAGCTTTGCGGGAACCAGAGCGGAGTCTTCATAACTGCAGCCATACACTTTGCAGGGCGAGCGAGGCTCGCAGGTTTGCCGAACGCGGGCCGGACCCGATGGACGAACGCAAAAAACCAGTACGTCGATAAGCTTGTGAAAGATTATCGACGTAACTGGCAGCAATGACGGATGTCTGTGCCGACAACCGGGTTATCAGCGACTTCCGGCACCGTCCGGAACGAATACATAACCTACGCCCCAGACCGTCTGGATATAACGGGGCTTGGACGGGTCAGGCTCGATCAGGCGACGCAGACGGGAAATCTGTACGTCGATGGATCGCTCCAGCGCATCCCACTCCCGGCCACGCGCCAGGTTCATCAGTTTGTCGCGGGTCAGCGGCTCGCGAGCGTGCATGACCAGCGCTTTCAGTACCGCGAATTCACCGGTGGTGAGCATGTGCACTTCTTCACCGCGCTTGAGCTCGCGGGTTGCCAGAGACAGCACGTAGTCACCGAAACTGACCGACTCGTCTTCGCTGCCAGGGGCGCCGGGCACCGGTGCCGCCTGACGACGCAACACCGCCTTGACCCGCGCCATCAGCTCGTCCGGGTTGAACGGCTTGGCCAGATAATCGTCAGCACCCAGTTCGAGCCCCTTGATGCGGCTCAGCTCATCGCCCTTGGCGGTGAGCATGATAATCGGCACCTGATTGTTCGCGGCACGCAGACGACGACAGGCCGAAAGGCCGTCTTCGCCGGGCAGCATCAGGTCCAGCACCACAAGGTTGAAAACCTCACGGGCCAGCAGTCGGTCCATTTGTTCCACATTTGCCACGGCGCGGGCACGGTAGCCCTTGCTGGTGAAAAAACGTTCCAGGAGACTGCTCAGCCCCGGATCGTCATCGACAATAAGGATTTTTTCGCCTTCGGCATTTTGTGCGGTGCTGCTCATCGGATGCTCCTCTGATCTCGGGGCGCATTATGGCGTAGCTGCGGTGATGCGCACCTTGTGCATTGTTAGCAGATTTTACTGGAGGCGACACTTGTGCCTGCGTTTTCGCCGAAAAAACACCCCATTTGTCGGCCGATCCCCTAATCCGGCTTCGCTGGGTATAATGCGCCGCCCTCGAAGTCAGGCAACGCCGGACTCATGGCGGTTCGCCAGCCCTGAAAATAAATGCTGGCGCACGATACCCAGGCAAGGCAATTCGTACATAGCCCAGTTTTTTGCTCACAACTCCAGGTGGTTTTATGGACAGCATCAACAGCCGCATCGCCGAAGAACTCGGCGTACGCCCACAACAGGTCGCAGCGGCCGTAGCACTACTGGATGAAGGCTCGACTGTGCCCTTCATTTCCCGCTACCGCAAGGAAGTGACCGGCAGTCTTGATGACA
The DNA here is from genome assembly GCF_001467335.1 of Pseudomonas sp. ICMP 10191. Lineage (NCBI taxonomy): Bacteria > Pseudomonadati > Pseudomonadota > Gammaproteobacteria > Pseudomonadales > Pseudomonadaceae > Pseudomonas > Pseudomonas sp. ICMP 10191. Next base: position 134,313 of record NZ_LKGW01000035.1, on the reverse strand, counting down.
CGCAACTGCGCCATCTGGAAGAGCGCCTGCGTTATCTGCGTGAACTGGACGAACGGCGCGTCAGCATTCTTGCCAGCATCGAAGAGCAAGGCAAGCTGACCCCGGAGCTGGCGCGCGACATCAAGCTGGCCGATACCAAGACCCGCCTCGAAGACTTGTACCTGCCTTATAAGCAGAAACGCCGCACCAAGGGCCAGATCGCCCTTGAAGCCGGGTTGGGCGAACTGGCCGATGGCCTGTTCAACGACCCGAGCCTGGCCCCTGAAGCAGAAGCAGCCCGCTTCGTCGACGCGGAAAAAGGCGTAGCCGATGTAAAGGCCGCGCTGGAAGGCGCCAAGTACATTCTGATGGAGCGCTTTGCCGAGGATGCCTCGCTGCTGGACAAGCTGCGCAGCTTCCTCAAGCAGGAAGCGGTGATCAGCGCACGCGTGGTACCGGGCAAGGAAGAGGAAGGCGCCAAGTTCCGCGACTACTTCGAACACGACGAACCGCTCAAGAGCATGCCGTCGCACCGTGCGCTGGCGATTTTTCGTGGTCGCAATGAAGGCTTTTTGAGCTCCGCACTGAAAGTCGGTGAAGAATTGCCGGGCGCCATGCACCCGTGCGAGCTGATGATCGGTGAGCGCTTCGACATCCAGAACCAGAACCGCCCGGCAGACAAATGGCTGGCCGAAGTGGTGCGCTGGACCTGGAAGGTCAAGCTGTACAGCCACCTTGAAACCGATCTGCTGGGTGAGCTGCGTGACGGCGCGGAAACCGAAGCGATCAATGTGTTCGCCCACAATCTGCACGACCTGTTGCTGGCCGCGCCGGCCGGTCAGCGTGCCACGCTGGGCCTCGACCCAGGTCTGCGCACCGGCTGCAAGGTCGCCGTGGTCGACGCCACCGGCAAACTGCTCGACTACGCCACCGTCTATCCGCACGTACCGAAAAACCAGTGGGACCAGACCATCGCCGTACTGGCCGCACTGTGCGCCAAGCATTCGGTCGACCTGATCGCCATCGGCAACGGCACCGCCAGCCGCGAAACCGACAAGCTGGCTGCCGACCTGATCAAAAAATACCCGGGTCTGAAGATGACCAAGGTCATGGTCTCCGAAGCAGGCGCTTCGGTGTACTCGGCATCGGAACTGGCCGCCAAGGAGTTCCCGGACCTCGACGTGTCGATCCGTGGCGCGGTATCCATTGCCCGTCGCTTGCAGGACCCGCTCGCCGAACTGGTGAAAATCGACCCGAAATCCATCGGGGTCGGCCAGTACCAGCACGACGTGTCGCAGCTCAAGCTGGCGCGCGGCCTGGATGCGGTGGTGGAAGACTGCGTGAACGCCGTGGGCGTGGACGTGAACACGGCCTCCGTGGCGCTGCTGGCACGCATTTCCGGCCTCAACACCACGCTGGCGCAGAACATCGTTGCGCATCGTGATGAAAACGGCGCGTTCAAGACCCGCGCGGCGCTGAAGAAAGTCAGCCGCCTGGGCGAAAAAACCTTTGAACAGGCCGCCGGTTTCCTGCGCGTCATGACCGGTGACAACCCGCTGGACGCCTCCGCCGTTCACCCGGAAGCCTACCCGCTGGTGCAGCGCATTGCGGCTGAAACCGACCGGGACATTCGCTCGCTGATCGGCGACGCCAGCTTTCTCAAGCGCCTGGACCCGAAGAAATTCACCGACGAGACCTTTGGTCTGCCGACCGTGACCGATATCCTTCAGGAGCTCGAAAAACCGGGCCGTGATCCGCGTCCGGAGTTCAAGACTGCCGAGTTCCAGGACGGGGTCGAAGACCTCAAGGACCTGCAACTGGGGATGATCCTCGAAGGCGTGGTCACCAACGTCACCAACTTCGGTGCGTTCGTCGATATCGGCGTGCATCAGGACGGTCTGGTACACATCTCGGCGTTGTCCGAGAAGTTCATCAAGGACCCGCGTGAAGCGGTCAAGGCCGGTGATGTGGTGAAAGTGAAGGTCATGGAAGTCGATATCCCGCGCAAACGCGTCGGCCTGTCGATGCGCATGAGCGACACGCCCGGCGAGAAAATCGATGGCGCACGCGGTGCCCGTCCAGGTTCTTCGCCTCGTCAGAACAACGCTCCGCGCAAGGAAACCACTGCGCCAGCGCCCGCCAACAATGCGATGGCGTCGCTGTTCGCCAATGCCAAGCAACTGAAGAAGCGTTGATGGATATTCCTGAAGATCTGACCCACAGCGCCTATTTCAAGATGCTCGGCTGCGAGCTGCGGCGTCTGGACGAGGGCGTTGCCGAAGTTGCGTTGCCGCTGGAGGCGCACCTGCGCAATCGCGGCAACGTGATGCACGGCGGTGCAATCTTCAGCCTGGTCGATATCGCCATGGGCCTGGCCTGTTCCAGCGCTCACGGTTTCGACCAGCGCAGCGTGACCATCGAGTGCAAGATCAACTACGTGCGTGGCGTCTCCGAGGGCGAAGTCCTGTGCATCGCCAAGGTGCTGCACGCGGGTCGCCGCACGCTGGTGGTCGAGGCTGAAGTCGTTCAGGGCGACAAGCTCGTCGCCAAGGCCCAGGGCACATTTGCGGTGATCTAGACTTGATCAAGGGCTGATGAAAAGCATCCCTGCGAACTGAACCTAGCCGTACCGACATCATTTGGGTTAATTTCGGCACCATTAGCGTGGTGCCGAGTCCATTTGGGTAGTACGACAAAGAGCAGTGATTGTGAACAGGCGCTACCGACCCACCAGGCGACTACGCCAGTTCCTTTCTTCACCCTTGTAGACCGTCAAGTCCACCCCCATATCGGGGCGACCGATGCGTGAAGGATTACACCTTGAGCGAACTTTTAAACCGTCGTCTTGCATTGCTCGGCGAGCGTAACAACCTCTCTCTGCTGGAGCAGTGCCTGCACGGTATCGAGCGTGAGTGCCTGCGCGTTACCGCAACGGCAGAACTGGCCCGGACGCCCCACCCGCAAGCTCTGGGTGCCGCCCTGACCAATGGTCAGGTGACGACCGATTATTCCGAATCGCTGCTGGAGTTCATCACGCCAGCCTTGAAGAACCCGGCCGAGACCATCGACAACCTGGACCGGATCCATCGCTTCGTTTACAGCAAGCTGGACAACGAACTGCTGTGGAGTCCGTCGATGCCTTGCCCGTTGCCGGACGAAGAGCACATACCGATTGCCTATTACGGCACGTCGAACATCGGCAAGCTCAAGTACGTGTACCGCAAGGGCCTGGCGCTGCGTTACGGCAAGACCATGCAGTGCATTGCCGGCATTCACTACAACTTCTCGTTGCCGGAAGACGCGTGGGCGCTGCTCAAGCAGACCGAAGACTTTGCCGGCGATGCCCGCGACTACCAGTCGCATTCCTACATCGCGCTGATTCGTAACTTCCGCCGCTACAGCTGGCTGTTGATGTACCTGTTCGGTGCTTCACCGGCACTCGACGCGGGGTTCCTGCGCGGCCGCAAGCATCAGCTGGAGCAACACTTCGACGCCGACACCCTGTACCTGCCGTACGCCACCAGTCTGCGCATGAGCGACCTGGGTTATCAGAGTGACGCCCAGGCCGACCTGACCCCTTGCTACAACGATCTGGTCAGCTACACCGATAGCCTGCGCAAGGCTGTGGCCACGCCTTACAAGCCTTACGTCGAGGTCGGCACTCATGACCAGAACGGCGAGTGGGTACAGCTCAATACCAATGTGTTGCAGATCGAGAACGAGTACTACTCCAACATTCGTCCCAAGCGTGTGACTTATAGCGGCGAACGCCCTATTCAGGCGCTGGTGGCCCGTGGTGTGCAGTACGTCGAAGTTCGCTGCCTGGACATCAACCCGTTCCTGCCGACCGGCATCAGCCTGGAGCAGTCGCGCTTCATCGATGCCTTCGTGCTGTATTGCGCCCTCGAGGAAAGCCAGCAACTGGCCAGCCACGAATGCTCCAACGCAAGCTCGAACTTCCTGTCAGTGGTCAAGGAAGGGCGTCGCCCGGGCCTGAGCCTGATGCGTGACAACCGCCCTGTCGATCTCAAGACCTGGGCAACCGAGTTGGTGGAGAAGATAACGCCGATTGCCCGCCTGCTCGATCAGGCTCAGGGCACCGATGAGCACCTCAAATCGATTGCCGTGCAACAGGCCAAGATCGACGATACCGCGCTCACACCGTCTGCTCAGGTGCTGGCCAGCATGGAAGCGCATAACGAGGGCTTTACCGCGTTCTCCCTGCGCCAGAGTCAGGTCCATGCAGAATACTTCCGCACTCACCCGCTGAGCGCTCAGGAACAGGCAGACTTCGAAGCCCAGGCCAAAACCTCGATCGAAGAACAGGCCGAACTGGAAGCGACCGAGGAAGTGGTGGATTTCGACACGTTCGTGGGGTCGTATCAGGCGAGCATTCTGTCGATCAGCAACTGATCGTGCAATTAATGTGGGGAGCTTGCTCTCGAAGGTGCCGGTGCAGGCGCGACTATCGTGCGGCGCTCTGCGTCGCATGCCTTTCTGGACGCTCCGCGTCCTCTTGACGACGCAGAGCGTCGAGAACTGCATTCCCACGCTGGAGCGTGAGGAACGATCATCTCAACTATCGTGCCCAATGCTCTGCGCTTCTGCCCGAAGGGCGTGGGTGAGCCTGCTCACGAAAGGGACGGTTCAAACGTCCCTTTCCGGCGGCTTGTACCAGCCTCTTCGTGAGCAAGCTCACTCCCACAAAATATAGCCAAGAGTGCTCTGCGTCCGCCCCCAGGCTTATATCGCCTTTTCGAAGATCTTCGAATTACGCTGGTAGTTGTACAGCGAGGCGCGGGCGCTTGGCAGACGGTCGACGCTGCTGGGTTCGAAACCGCGTTCGCGGAACCAGTGTGCGGTGCGGGTGGTGAGGACGAACAGGGTCTTGATACCCAGGGCCCGGGCGCGGTTTTCAATACGCTCCAGAAGCTCGTCACCACGGCCGCCGTGCCGGTATTCCGGATTGACCGCCAGACACGCCAGCTCGCCCGACTCCGAATCGGCAATCGGATACAGCGCAGCACAGGCGATGATCAGCCCTTCGCGCTCAACCACGCTGAACTGCGTGATCTCGCGTTCCAGCACTTCGCGGGAGCGACGCACCAGAATGCCCTGCTCTTCCAGCGGCGTGATCAGGTCCATCAGACCGCCGACGTCCTCGATGGCCGCTTCGCGCACCAGTTCGAACTGCTCCTGCGCGACCAGCGTGCCGCCGCCATCGCGGGTAAACAGTTCGGTGAGCAGCGCGCCGTTCTCGGCATAACTGACGATATGGCTGCGCGCGACACCGCCACGGCAGGCCTCGGCCGCGGCGTCCAGCAGTTCCGCCTGATAGTTGGCACCCAGGCGCTGCAGGTGCGCGGGCACCTGTTGCGGACGCAGTTCGCGCACCAACCGGCCCTGCTCGTCCAGCAAGCCGGTTTCGGCGCCGAACAGCAGCAGTTTGTCGGCGGCCAGATCGATGGCCGCGCGGGTGGCGACGTCTTCACAGGCCAGGTTGAAAATCTCGCCGGTCGGTGAATAACCCAGTGGCGACAACAGCACGATATGACGCTCGTCCAGCAGGCGATTGATGCCCTTGCGGTCGACCCGGCGCACTTCGCCGGTGTGCTGATAATCGACACCCTCAAGCACACCGATAGGCCGTGCGGTGACGACGTTGCCGCTGGTCACTCGCAACCGCGAGCCCTGCATGGGCGAGGCGGCCATGTCCATCGACAGACGCGCCTCGATCGAAATGCGCAACTGACCCACGGCATCGATCACGCACTCCAGCGTTTCGGTATCGGTGATACGCATGTCGCGGTGGAAGCGCGGGGTGATACCGCGCTGAGCCAGACGGCTTTCAATCTGCGGGCGGGAACCGTGAACCAGCACCAGACGCACGCCCAGGCTGTGCAGCAGCACCAGGTCGTGGACGATGTTGCCGAAATTGGGGTGCGCAACGCCGTCGCCGGGCAGCATGACGACGAAGGTGCAATCGCGGTGAGCATTGATGTACGGAGACGCGTGGCGAAGCCAGTTGACGTATTCGGGCATGACAACAAGAGCCTGTAGAAAAAATGGACGAAAAAAAGAAGCACGCACAACGGTGTGGTGGTTATCGTCGGAACAGGCTTGGCAGCACGCGCAGTCTCCTTTTACTCAAGATGCTTTCATTAACACAGGTTATGCCTGACTCACTGGGGCGTCAGGCAGTAATGTTCGATCAATTGACGTAACAGACGCACTGTAGGGTCAAGACGTGACATTTCGAGGTATTCCCCCGGCTGATGCGCACAGGCGATGTCGCCCGGGCCGAGCACCAGTGTCTCGCAGCCGAGGCGCTGAAGATAAGGCGCTTCGGTGCCGAATGCTACTGCTGCGGCCGTATGACCGGTCAGACGTTCAGCGACACGCACGAGCTCAGCGTCAGCGACCTGCTCGAACGGCGCGCATTCGGGGAACAATGGCGCATAGTCGATCTGTACCTGATGCAGCTCGGCCAGCGGCTGCAGCTTCTGCCGAATGGCAGAGCGCAGCACTTCCGGGTCCATGCCCGGCAGCGGACGCAGGTCGAATTCCAGCGAGCACTGGCCACAAATCCGGTTCGGGTTGTCGCCGCCATGAATACAGCCCAGGTTCAGCGTCGGCTGCGGCACCGTGAATTGCGGGTTGCGGTACTTCGCTTGCCACTGCGTGCGCAGGCCCTTGAGTTCGCTGATTGCATCGTGCATGGCTTCGAGTGCGCTGTGCCCAAGGCTCGGATCGGAGGAATGGCCGCTGCGCCCGAGAATATCGATGCGCTCCATCATCACGCCCTTGTGCAGGCGGATCGGCTTGAGCCCGGTCGGCTCGCCAATCACCGCCGCACGACCCAGCGGGCGGCCGGCCTCGGCCAGCGCACGGGCACCGGCCATTGAGCTTTCCTCGTCGCAAGTGGCGAGGATCAGCAGCGGCTGCTTGAACGGCTGGTCAAGAAGGCCACGCACCGCTTCGATGACCAGCGCAAAAAAGCCCTTCATGTCGCAACTGCCCAGCCCGACCCAGCGGCCATCCACCTCGGTCAGCTTCAAGGGGTCGGTCTTCCACAGCGCCTCGTCGAACGGCACGGTATCGCTGTGCCCCGCCAGTACCAGACCGCCTGGGCCTGTTCCATAGGTCGCCAGCAGATTGAACTTGCCGGGGGACACTTGCTGGATGTCGCAGGCAAACCCAAGATCGCCGAGCCATCCGGCCAGCAGATCGATGACGGGGCGGTTGCTCTGGTCCAGAGAAGGCTGAGTGCAGCTCACCGAGGGTACGGCGATCAGGGCGGCGAACTGGTCTTTCATGGACGGCAACGGCATGGACGCTTCCTGTAATCGGGACGGAACACGGCCCATCATAGGGCCATAGCAACCCAGGAATAAACCGTTTCGGGCCATGTCCTGTACACTGACGGCCTCAGCAGCCGTTCAATCATGGGCTGCGCTCCCGTTTATCCGTATCAGCGTTTGGATTCCCCCGGCCATGCAAAAAGAAACAGAAATCAAACTCCGCGTCAGCCGCGAGACCCTCGCTGCACTGCGTGAACACCCGTTGCTCAAGAAGCGCAACAAGAGTGGCTGGGAGCGCCTTGAACTGTCGAACCAGTATTTCGATACCCCGCAAGGTGAGCTGGCGCAGGCCAAAGTCGCCCTGCGCATCCGCCGCGACGGCGATCAGATCATCCAGACCATGAAGACTCGCGGGCAAAGCGTGGCTGGCCTGTCCGAGCGCAATGAATATAACTGGGACCTGAGCAAGGCCAAGCTGGACCTGAAGAAGCTCGAAGGCGATTGCTGGCCCGAGCAACTGGCCGATCTGGACAAGAAAACCATCAAGCCTCTGTTCACCACCGATTTCGTGCGTGAGAAAGCAGAGATCGCCTGGGGCCGTGGCAAGGCCAAAGTGGTGATCGAAGCCGCACTGGACCTGGGCCAGGTGGTAGCGGGCAAGCAGAAGGAAGAAATCTGCGAGCTGGAACTCGAGCTGCGTGAAGGCGAACCTCCCGCGCTGCTGGAGCTGGCCGCCGAATTGGCTGCAACGCTGCCGCTGATGCCGTGCGATATCAGCAAGGCCGAACGCGGCTATCGTCTGCTCGATGCCAGCAGCTACTCGCTGAGCCTGCACGCTCCCGCTCTGCACGCAGAAACGCCGCTGGACGACGCTTATTCCGCGCTGGCCTGGCATCTGCTGGGCAGCAGCCAGCGTCTGGCCGAGCAATACCGTTTCAACGGCCACTGGCGTCTGCTGCAGGACTGGGTCGAGATGCTCACCGAACTGCGCGCCCTGACCAGCAGCCTCGGCCAGGCCGCGCCACGCACCTCGACCGCACAACTGCGTACTGCGCTGGACGCCTTGCTGGAAGACTGGCGACCGCTGGTTCAGGCCGGGCAGGACGATGCCGATGTACGCGGTGCCGCCCACGAGCAATTCCTGGAAGAATTGCAGGACACGCGCTGGGGCGAGTTCTCGCTGAATACCTCACGCTGGTTGCTGGCCCGCAGCTGGACCACCGAACGCAACACCCGCGGCAATCGTCAGGGCGCCGCACTGTTGAGCAGTTGGCTGCCACGCCTGCTGGGCGAAGAAGCCACGTCCCTGCAATTAAGTCGTTATCAGCAGCAGCCGGAAGACCTGGCAGAGCAACTGCCCCGCATCGAGCGCATCCAGTCATGGCTGCACTGGGCACGCGGCGCGCTGGACCTGCCGGAACTGGATCGCCTGTATGGCGAACTGCGCAAGCTGGAAGAACTGGCGCATCTGGACATCAGCGACGAAGTCCTCGATGCCCGCGTGCAACAGGCAATCACCGTATTCCAGAGCCGCGCGTGGAAAACCCTGCTGCGCTTGTAAGGGCTGGATTCGTGGCATTGATTATCGTCCCCACGCTCCGCGTCCGATCTTGAACATGTGGTGCGGCGCAAATTTGTGACGCAGAGCGTCACGAACTGCATGCCAACGCGGAGCATTGGCACGATAGTCATCTTGATGCGTAGGTTAACTATCGTCCCCACGCTCCGCGTGGGGACGCCGTTCTGGACGCTCTGCGTCCGATCTTGAGTGTGCGGCGCGGCGCAGACTTGTGACGCAGAGCGTCACGAACTGCATGCCAACGCGGAGCATTGGCACGATAGTCAAAAGCGCACCTCGGCATCCGGTATGAGTTCAGCCTCCCTGGCGCAGCAGCGGCAGGCTGGTGGTGGATTTGATCTCTGACAGCGCTACTGTCGAGTTCACTTCCTGGATGCCGGGCACCAGCGACAGCTTTTCGAAGAAGAACCGCTCGTATGCCTCGATATCCGGGGTCACGATGCGCAGCAGAAAATCCACCGACCCCATCAGCACATAGCACTCCAGCACCTCCGGAAAACCACGAATCGCGTCGGTGAACTCGGTGAAGTTGGAGCGCCCGTGGGCATTGAGTTTTACCTCGGCGAATATCTGTGTGTTCAGACCGATTTTCTTGCGGTCCAGCAACGCCACCTGACGGCGAATCACGCCTTCATCCTTGAGCCGTTGGATGCGGCGCCAGCAGGGTGATTGCGACAGTCCGACCTGCTCGGCGATCTGCGCACTGGAAAGCGAAGCATCTTCCTGCAGCAGCGCCAGAATCCTGCGATCGTAACTGTCCAGCTCGATTTGCATAATTAATTTTCTCAAACAGTCTGTGGCGCATTAACAAGTCTTATAAAGACTAATCCACCCAATGATGGACCAGAAATTTCTTTTCATGCATGCAAAGATTTCCAGCATCCTTCTGGAGTACCAGCATGCCCAATCTCGAAGCCGTCACCCCCCCTTCGCAGCGTCCAGATAGCTGGTCGTCGAGCAATGCGCAGTGCTGCGCACGCTACCGTGTCTGCGCCGAAGCCGAGCCTGCCTTGCTCTGTCAGGTGTTGAACCTGTTTGCCATGCAGTACCTGATTCCCGACCAATTGAGTGCCGTGCAGCAAGAGAACCTGCTGCTCATCGATCTTCAGGTCTCCAGATTGAGCTGGCATCGGGCACAAGTGATTGGTGAAAAAATGCGCAACCTGATCGACGTCTGCTCAGTGGAGGTCGAGCAAGTCGACGCCCGCAATACCGCGCAATCCCGTGTCGCCCTGGCGACGGGCTGAATCAATTCGCCTGCTCCGGCAATTCCCGGTCGCATAGAACGAACAACGCTGTCACGCTTGGCGTCTACTCTTGTTCATCGTCCAATGACGAATTGCCTCAAGGAGCGCACATGGCAGCCCTGGCCCCCTCTTCACAGGATCGCTGGCTCGATCTGAATGATGTGTTGCGTGATCTGGTTGCCGAAGGCTATCTCGGCCAGGACGACGCGGAAACGGCACTCACCCAACGTCGCAGCGCGGTGAACATCCAGTTGCATCCCCTCGAGTTTCTCGCTTCGCTGCAGTTTGACGACCTCAAGCGGCCGGGCAAGAAGCTGGACGTGGAAACCCTGACCGCCTGGCTGGCCAAAACCTGTGGCCAGCCTTACATGCGTATCGATCCGCTGAAGATCAACGTCGCGGCGGTCACACCACTGATGTCCTACGCCTTTGCCCAGCGCCACAAGATTCTGGCCGTGGCGGTCGATCGCGAATCGGTGACCATCGCCAGCGCGCAGCCTTATGTGCGCTCATGGGAAGCCGACCTGGCGCATGTGCTCAAGCTGCAGATCAAACGTGTGGTCGCCAACCCGTCAGACATCCAGCGCATGGCGATGGAGTTTTTCAGGCTGGCCAAGTCGGTCAGCGGTGCCAGCGCCTCTGAGCAAAAAATGAGCAACATGGGTAACTTCGAACAGTTGCTCAAGCTCGGCGCCAGCGATCAGGAGCCTGACGCCAACGACGCGCACATCGTCAATATCGTCGACTGGCTGTTTCAGTACGCCTTCCAGCAACGCGCCAGCGATATTCACATCGAGCCGCGCCGCGAACAGGGCACCGTACGCTTTCGAATCGACGGGGTGCTGCATAACGTTTACCAGTTTCCGGCGCAGGTGATCATGGCGATTGTCAGCCGCCTGAAAAGCCTGGGGCGGATGAACGTCGCCGAAAAACGCAAACCACAGGACGGGCGGGTCAAGACCACCACGCCTGAAAATCGTGAAGTGGAGTTGCGCCTGTCGACCCTGCCGACCGCGTTCGGCGAAAAAATGGTCATGCGGATCTTCGACCCCGAGGTGTTGCTCAAGGACTTCGACCAACTGGGCTTCTCCAGTGACGACCTGCGGCGCTGGCAGGAAATGACCCGCCAGCCCAACGGCATCATTCTGGTCACCGGCCCGACCGGTTCGGGCAAGACCACCACGCTGTACACCACCCTCAAGAAACTGGCGACCTCCGAGGTCAACCTGTGCACCATCGAAGACCCCATCGAGATGGTCGAGCCGGCCTTCAACCAGATGCAGGTGCAGCACAACATCGAACTGAGCTTTGCCGCCGGCGTGCGCGCGCTGATGCGACAGGACCCGGATATCATCATGATCGGCGAGATTCGCGACCTGGAGACCGCTGAAATGGCAATTCAGGCGGCGCTTACCGGTCACCTGGTGCTGTCGACGCTGCACACCAACGACGCACCCAGCGCCATCAGCCGGATGCTCGAACTGGGTGTGCCGCACTACCTGCTCAAGGCGACCATCCTCGGCGTCATGGCCCAGCGTCTGGTGCGTACCCTTTGCCCGCACTGCAAGGCCCCGATCAACCTGAACGAAACCGACTGGCAAACCCTGACGCGCCCCTGGCAGGCACCGGTGCCACCCGGCGCGCATCAGGCAGTCGGTTGTGTGGAATGCCGAGATACCGGCTATCGGGGCCGGGCGGGTGTCTACGAGATCATGGTCATGTCCGACAACATCAAGGCATTGATCTCGGCGGACCTCGACCTGACCGCCATGCGTCGTCAGGCCTTCAAGGAAGGTACGCGCAGCCTGCGTCTGTCCGGCGCGCAGAAAGTCTCGGCAGGCCTGACTACACTCGAGGAAGTGTTGAGGGTGACACCGCAGAGCGAACAACGTTGATCAGGGTGAAAGCGTTGTTCCAGAAGGCCGCGCGGCATGGCGAGCCAGCTAAAGTGAACTACGCGGTACACCTTGATTGAACTAGTTCGTAGCTTTGGCTATCCAACCCCTCAGAACAACCACAGCTGGAGTAATTCATCATGCGTCTCAAGTTCGCTGTCGCCACCGTAGCCTTGCTTTCCATCCCAATGGGTTCAGCGATGGCTGACACCTTCTGGCGTAATGTGCTGTCTTCCGGTGCAACCACCGGCTCGACTTACCTGACCTTCAAGGATCACAAGCTGATCGTTGCCGCCCAGGACGACGCAGGCAGCTTCGTCGCCAGCGACGGTGGCATCCGCGGTCCGTTCCTGGAAGCGGCCATCGAGCAGGTGCGCAAAGACAATCCAGGCCTGAAAGCCACCGACATGGAACTGGCCAACGCGATCCTGGATAAGAATCTGGTCGCTGAAAACCAGTAAGTCTTGCCGATTAGCTTCGCGCATAAAAAATGCCGCTCCATGGAGCGGCATTTTTGTGAGCGGCAATCGGTTATTCGCCGATAGCGCTCTTGTACCCGGCTGCATCCAGCAGCTTGGCCAGATCGCCGCTGGCGTCGCTTGGCTTGAGCTTGAAGATCCAGGCGTCGTACGGATCACTGTTGAGCGACTCGGGCGAATCGCCCAGCGCTGCGTTGACTTCGATCACCTCGCCCGCAACCGGCGAGTAGATATCCGAAGCAGCCTTGACCGACTCCACAACACCGGCGGTGTCAGCGGCAGCGAACACTTTGCCGATTTCCGGCAGTTCGACGAAGACCACATCGCCCAGTGCTTCCTGTGCATGGTCCGAGATGCCAACGGTCACGGTGCCGTCTGACTCCAGACGTGCCCACTCATGACTTTCGGCGAAACGCAGCTCGGCGGGAATATTGCTCATTTAGTCATCCTCAACATCGGGTCAGCGGAAAACCCGCCATTAGGTTAGATCAAGGTTTTGCCGTGGCGCACGAACGCAGGCTGCACCACGCGCACCGGGTACCATTTGCCGCGGATTTCCACCTCGGCCCGGTCAGCGGTCGCCATCGGAACGCGAGCCAGTGCAATGGATTTGCTCAACGTAGGAGAGAAACTACCACTGGTGATCTCTCCTTCGCCAATTTCTGCGACACGTACCACCTGATGCGCCCGTAAAACGCCGCGCTCTTCGAGCACCAATCCCACGAGTTTGAAGGCGGTTCCTTCAGCGCGTTCGCTCTCAAGTGCCTTGCGACCGATAAAATCACGGTCGGCAGGCTCCCAGGCGATGCTCCAGGCCATATTCGAGGCCAAGGGCGAAACATGTTCACCGATGTCCTGGCCATACAGGTTCATGCCCGCCTCAAGACGCAGCGTGTCGCGAGCGCCCAGGCCGATCGGCGAAATACCCGCGCCAACCAATTCATTGAAAAAGCTTTGAGCCTCTTCGGCAGGCAGCATGATCTCCAGGCCGTCCTCGCCGGTGTAGCCGGTGCGCGCGATAAACCAGTCACCGTCATCAAGCCCTTCGAACGGCTTGAGCTGGTGGATCAGTTCGGCGCGGGCGCTTGAAACCAGCTCGGCGATACGGGTTCTGGCCTTGGGGCCTTGAATGGCGAGCATTGCCATTTCACTGCGCTCGACCAGTTGCACGTCGAAGTCGCCCAGTTGCGCCTGCATCCAGGCAAGATCCTTGACGCCGGTCGCCGCGTTGACGACCAGCCGATAACCTTCAGGCGTGAGGTAGACGATCATGTCATCGATCACCCCGCCGCTCTCGTCCAGCATGGCGCTGTACAAGGCACGACCGGGGGTTTTGAGCTTGTCTACATCATTGGCCAGCAGACGACGCAGCCAGACCCGGGCCTGACGGCCGAGCACATCGATCACGTTCATGTGAGAGACATCGAAGACCCCACAGTCGCGACGCACCTGATGGTGTTCCTCGACCTGCGATCCGTAATGCAACGGCATGTCCCAGCCACCAAAATCGACCATTTTTGCGCCAAGGGCGAGGTGCAGGTCGAACAGGGGGGTACGCTGTCCCATGGGTTTCTCCTTCCGGGCGTGGCGAAGGTGCGGGCAGACGAGATCGGCAAGCCCCCCAATAAACCGGAGTTTGCAGCACGTAACAGCTGACCGAATTGTCTGACAGACCGCACCAATTGCGGCGCATTGTAGCCGCAAGGTGAGAACCCCGCACCTAGCCAGTCTGACGGGCAGAGCGGCGAATCAGCCCAATGACGGGTAATAGTCCTACAAGCACCAGCGACAAAGCTGGCAACGCAGCCCGTGCCCACTCGCCCTCGCTGGTCATTTCGAAGATGCGTACCGCCAGCGTATCCCAGCCAAACGGGCGCATCAGCAGGGTTGCCGGCATTTCCTTGAGCACATCGACGAACACCAGCAGCGCCGCGCTCAGCGCCCCTGGCACCAGCAACGGCAGATACACGTTGAGAAACAACTTTGGTCCGCTGACCCCCAGACTGCGCGCCGCTTCAGGCAATGACGGGCGGATACGCGACAGGCTGTGCTCCAACGGACCGAAGGCGACGGCGATGAAACGCACCAGATAAGCCAGCAGCAAGGCCGAGAGGCTGCCCAGCAGCAAAGGCTTGCCTGCGCCGCCCAGCCAGCCGGACAGCGGAATGACCAGTTCGCGGTCCAGGTAACTGAACGCCAGCATGATTGAAACCGCCAGCACCGAGCCGGGCAATGCGTAGCCCAAATTGGCGAGGCTGACGCCGGAGCGGATCGCAGGCGTGGGCGCCATACGTCGGGCAAACGCCAGAATCAGCGCCACACTGACGGTGATCAACGCCGCCATGCCACCCAGATAGAGCGTGTGCAGAATCAGCCCTGTGTAGCGCTCATCCAGATCGAAGCGGCCACGCTGCCAGACCCAGACGATCAGTTGCAGCATCGGCACCACGAAAGCACAGAGAAACACCAGCCCACACCAGAAGCTCGCGGCCAATGCCTTGACGCCGCGCAACCGGTAAAGCGCAGCGCCACGCGGACGCTCGTTGGCCGGTCGGCTTGCACCCCGGGCGCGGCGTTCGCCGTACAGCAGCACCAGCACGGCCAACAGCAGCAGGCTGGCCAGTTGCGCGGCGCTGGACAGGCTGAAGAAGCCGTACCAGGTCTTGTAGATGGCAGTGGTGAACGTGTCGAAGTTGAACACCGACACCGCACCAAAATCGGCCAGGGTTTCCATCAGGGCCAGCGCCACCCCCGCGCCGATGGCCGGACGCGCCATTGGCAGCGCCACACGCCAGAATGCCTGCAGGGGTGTGTTGCCCAGCACTCGCGCAGCTTCCATCAAGCCCTTGCCCTGCGCCAGAAACGCCGTGCGCGCCAACAGGTAGACATAAGGATAGAAAACCAGCACCAGGACGATGATCACCCCACCGGTGGAGCGCACCCGAGGCAGGCGCAGACCGGAGCCGAACCATTCGCGCAACAGGGTCTGCACCGGACCGGAAAAATCCAGCAGCCCGACGAATACGAACGCCAGCACATAGGCGGGGATCGCGAAAGGCAGCATCAGCGCCCAGTCCAGCCAGCGGCGACCGGGGAATTCACACAGGCTGGTGAGCCACGCCAGGCTCACCCCCAGCAACGTCACGCCCACGCCGACACCCAGCACCAGGATCAGCGTATTGCCCAGCAGACGCGCCATCTGGGTTTCAAGCAGGTGCGACCATATCTGCTGGTCAACCGTCTCCCACGACAGCAGCAAAACGCTCAGCGGCAGCACGACCAGCGCTGCGATGGCGAAAACCAGGGGGTACCAGCGGCGTTGGGCAGGATGGGCCACGGTGTTCTCGAAATCGGGATGGATGAGTGAGTGACAAGTCTCTGCGTCATTCGTCTAGGGCGCTGGAGCGCCCACCGTTACACACCCGGAAAATGGGGGGAATGAACCGTAGTATCAGGCCGGACATACACCTTTGTGGGAGTGAGCTTGCTCACGAAAGCAACAGTCCAAACACCTCATTTACGGAGCTGTGCCGACCTCTTCGCGAGCAAGCTCGCTCCCACGAGTCTTATGTATAACGATAAGGCACTGGGTATTAAATCAATTCCAGCCCGCGCGATCCATCATGCGTATCGCTTCTGCCTGGCGCTTGCCTGCCACTTCGACCGGGAGGGTGTCGGCCTTGAACTGCCCCCAGCTCGCCACTTCTTCTGAAGGCGCCACGTTCGGGTTGGCCGGGAACTCCTGATTGACGCTGGAGAAAATCTTCTGCGCCTCAGGGCCGGTCATCCACTCGACCAGTGCCTTGGCCGCTTCAGGGTGCGGAGCGTATTGGGTCAGACCGATACCCGACAGATTGACGTGCACACCGCGATCCGCCTGGTTCGGCCAGAACAGCTTCACCGCCAGGTCCGGTTTTTCCTTGTGCAGGCGGCCGTAGTAATAGGAATTGACGATGCCCACGTCGCATTGCCCGGCATTGATCGCCTCAAGCACTGCGATGTCATCGGAGAACACGTCGGTGGACAGGTTGTTGACCCAGCCCTTGAGGATTTTCTCCGACGCTTCGGCACCGTGGGTTTCGATCAGCGTAGCGGTCAGCGACTGGTTATAGACCTTCTTCGCGGTACGCAGGCACAGGCGGCCTTCCCAGTTCTTGTCGGCCAGCGCCTCGTAGGTACTCAGCTCGGCAGGCTTCACGCGGTCGGTGGAATAGGCGATGGTGCGCGCGCGAAGACTCAGACCGGTCCAGCCGTGCGTCGATGAGCGATACTGCGGCGGAATGTTGGCTTCGATCACCGGGGAGGTGAACGGCTGCAGGATACCCATCTGCTCGGCCTGCCAGAGGTTGCCCGCATCGACCGTCAGCAACAGGTCGGCGGTCGCATTCTGGCCCTCGGCCTTGATGCGCTGCATCAGCGGCGCTTCCTTGTCGGTGATGAATTTGATCTTCACCCCGGTACTGGCTGTGTACGCATCGAATACCGGCTTGATCAGCTCGTCGATCCGGGATGAATACACCACCACTTCATCGGCAGCCTGAGCGGTGCTGCCCAGTAAAGTCAGTGTCAGAGCAGCCAGAAGACGCTTGCTTGCCTGCATCGGGGTATCTCGCGTTCGCAAAGGAGGCAAAATGGTAGTGAATCCCATTTGCTATCTCAATCGAAGCGGCAGCGGAGCCGTTACCGGATGTGTCCAGGCTCGATCATGACCGGTGATCAGCACACAGCCCTGGCCCTGGAAAAGTTCGCGACCCGGCGCAGCTTGTCCACATCGAACACCTCCAGGTGCCCTTCTCCCAGGCGCACGATCCTGCGCTCATGCAGGTCCTGGAGCACTTCCAGCAAGGCCGGCGAGGCAAGCGCGAGACGCTCCGACGCCTGAATGTCGTCCAGCGCAATCAGGCGTCTTGCCTGGCTCAACGGGCCATACCCCTCGCTGAGCATCAACAGGCGCCAGGCAACCCGCGCCCGCGGCGGCAGGCGACGCATTTTCTCGGGGCTCTGCAGTGGCAAGCCGACCTTCTGGCTGAACAGTGAGGCAAACCAGCGCCAGTACTCGGGGTGCCTGTCGAGCAGCCGGGCCAGGAATGGCTGCGGGATGTGCAGGAAGATGCTCTGTTCCAGCGAGCAGACTTCGAAACGGCGCGGCAGCCCGTCAAACAGCGAGACTTCGCCAAACCAGCACGGCGCGCTTGCAGGTTCCACGTGCCTCAGCAGCCGCTGCTCGTGGGCACCGCCGATCCGCACGCGGCCCTCCAGCAGCACATAAACACCGCAGGACAGATCGCCCTTGTCGAACAGCCGCTGGCCGGGCGTCTTGCGGCGCTGGCGGGCAGCCTCCAGCAGGCTATCCTGCAGATCGGCAGGCAGATGGGAAAACCAGTAATCGGATAGCAATCGTGACCGCCACGACACTCCATTTGTCATTTTTGCTCCCTTCTCTTTCAGCCATGCATGTTGTACAAGAAATCAGGCTCACGCCGGCCATCGTCTCAGGCAGGAATAATAATGAAAAACCTTGTCGATCATCTCAGCCAATACGCGGCTTATCACCGTGATTCGCGCAATATCGTGACGCACTTCGTGGGTATCCCACTGATCGTGCTGGCCGTGGCGGTGCTTCTCTCACGACCGGGATGGAATATAAGCGGGCTGTGGCTTTCACCGGCGGCGCTTCTGGCCCTGGGCTCGACGGTCTTTTACCTGCGACTTGACCGCGCTCTGGGCATCGTCATGGCGATATTACTGGCGCTGTGCATCTGGGCCGGGGCCGACCTTGCGCAGCAGCCAACCATGGTCTGGCTGAGTGCGGGCGTCGGGCTCTTTGTGATTGGCTGGATCATCCAGTTCGTCGGCCATTACTACGAGGGGCGCAAACCGGCCTTCATCGATGACCTGACCGGGCTGATCATCGGCCCGCTGTTTGTGGTCGCGGAGCTGGCGTTCCTGATGGGCCAGCGCAAACCGCTGCAGCACGCCATCGAAGAGCGCGTCGGCCCGGTCGGGCGTGCGACCCGCAAGGCGACGACCTAGGCGCCAAGCGCCGGGCACCGATCGTCACCAGCAACAACGATCAGTGCCCGCCTCTTAGCCGGCAAGCCCGGTGCTGTTCTGCAACCCGGCCAGCAACAGCCGCTGATACAACTCTTCGCGCAAGCCCTGCGGTTGGTCGAGCTGCATGCGTTGCAAGTGCGCAAGGAAGGCTTCGGGGTCCGGAGCATCGAGGGTCGCCTTGCCCAGCTCGAGGATTTCAGTGAGCTTGAGCTTGCTCTTCAGCCAGTTCAGGGCTCTCAGCAGATCGCGCTCCTCGGCGGTAAAGTCGCACCCCAGCGGGTACTCGGTAAACAGCGACGGATAGCGTGATGCGGTGTCCTTGAGGCGCTCGGGGGTGTTGTCAGTGAAGCGCGGATCGAGACGGAAGTCCTTGGGCAGCTTGCCAGCCTTTTGCGCCTGTTCGATCAGGCCCGATTGAAACCGTGAGTCGGTGATGTTCAGAATCCGCTCGATCACCGTCGCATCGGTCTGCCCACGCAGATCGGCGATGCCGTATTCGGTCACGACAATGTCGCGCAAGTGTCGGGGAATGGTGGTGTGGCCGTACTGCCAAACGATGTTGGAGCTGACCTCGCCGCCCGACTCACGCCAGCTGCGCAGCATCAGAATCGAACGGGCGCCTTCCAGTGCATGGGCCTGCGCCACGAAGTTGTACTGACCGCCCACGCCACTGAGCACCCGGCCGTCTTCCAGCTGATCAGCCACTGCCGCACCCATCAGGGTGACGGTAAACGCGCTGTTGATGAAGCGCGCATCGCGGCGTTGCAGGCGCTTGAGTTCTTCCTGGCCGTAAAGCTCGTTGATGTAGCTGATGGCGGTCATGTTGAACTGCGCCAGCCGCTCGGCGGGCAGCTCGCGCAGCCGCGCGTAAAAACTGCGCGGGCCGAGGAAAAAGCCGCCATGCACGACTACGCCACCAGGATGGGCATCCTCATCCAGCGTGCCCATGTTGGCCAGCCGTTGCAGCTCTGCATCGGCATACACCTTGCGCCGCACGATGCCGGCATCGGCGAGTACCAGCAGGCCGTTGACGAACATTTCGCTGCAACCGTAAAGGCCGCTGGCGAACGGCTGAACGCCGCCCTCCCGATCTATCAGGGTCTGCCAGTTACTCATGTTCAACTCGGCCAGCAGGCCGCGCCAGGTTTCGTTATCGGCCTGACGGGCCAGCAGCGCGCCGGTCAGTGCATCGCCCATCGAGCCGATGCCGATCTGTAACGTGCCGCCGTCACGCACCAGCGTGCTGGCGTGCAGGCCGATCAGGTGGTCCTGATAGCCGACTGGCATATTGGGGGTGGAAAACAGCGTACTGCGCTCGTCTTCGTCGATCAGCACATCGAAGGCGTCGACATCCAGTTCCGAGTCGCCCGGCATGTACGGCAGGTCGGCGTGCACCTGGCCGAGCATCAGAATGGTCTCCCCGGCGGCCCGGCGCTTGGCGATCATGGGCAACAGGTCGAGGGTCACGTCCGGGTTGCAGCTCAGGCTCAACGTGCCTGGACGCTGCTCGTCACGGGCCACCAGTTGCGCGACCAGATTCAGGCCGTTGGCGTTGATGTCGCGGGCGGCGTGGCTGTAATTGCTGCTGACGTAGTCTTGCTGGGCTGACTGGCTGTTGAGCAAACTGCCTGGCTGCATGAAGAATTGCTGCACATGGATATTGGCAGGGAGTTTGTCGCGGCGCAGTGCAGCGAGGAAATCGAGCTCCGGATAGTCAGCGAAGACACGCTCCAGAAACGGTTCGAGAAACCGCGCCTGCAAACCCTCCCCCGGCGTCGGCCGCCCGAGTGTCAGCGCGGTGTAGATCGTCAGCCGTCGTTCGGGCAACTCGCTGATGCGCTGGTATAACGCGTTGACGAAGCGGTTGGGCTTTCCCAGCCCCAGCGGCATGCCGAGGTGGATATGCTCGGGTAGCTGCGCAAGAACGTGATCGACGGCATGCTCAATGGAACAGGAATACGGCATCCCAGCTCTCCTGAATTGTTATTGGGTGCAGGTTGGACCGACGACAACGTCAAAGTGCTGCATGCTCTGCCGCGCAGAACATCATCGTTATACACAAGTCCTGGAACGCCCGGAACAAAAGGCTTCCAGGCTTCTGCCTGAAGGGCGTAGGAGCGAACTTGTTCGCGAAAGGGCGTGGACTATCGCCAAAAAAGCATCGATCTAAACATCATCTTCGCGAGCGAGCGAAGCGTCGCCCGGCTCGCTCCCACAAAACGCATGTACAGCGCCAGGCGCTCCAGCGTATGAACGAGAGCTCATCTCACTTCAGCCCGGACATGCTCTGGATGGCGCTCTTCAGTTCGTCGTTTGTGCAATCGCCGCAGGTGCCTTTCGCGGGCATGATGCCGATGCCTTTGATGGTGCTGGCCAGCAGTCCATCAAGGCCGCCTTTTTGCTGGGCCCGCTGTTCCCAGGCCGCTGTGTCACCGATCTTCGGCGCGTTGAGCAGGCCGACGCTGTGACAGGCGACGCAATGGGCCGCGATGATGTCGTCAGGCGCTCGGGCGGTATCGGCGGCTTGCGCATTGAACGCCCACAACGCCAGAACGCCTGCGCTGCTCAGAATCTTCCGGGTCAGTTTCACGCATCACTCATCGCAAGGGGCGGGTCAGAAATTGGCCGGGGTGGCCGCACTGATCAATCGTGCCGGCACGTCGAACGGGTTACGAAAGCGATGCGGCCGGGTGCTTTCGAAATAGTAGCTGTCACCCGCTTCGAGCACATAGGTATCCAGCCCGACCACCAGTTCCAGCCGCCCCTCGACGAGGATGCCGGTCTCTTCGCCTTCGTGAACGAGCATCTCTTCGCCGGTGTCGGCACCCGGTGGGTAGGTCTCGGTGAGAAAGGCGATGGCGCGGCCCTGATGCGATTTGCCGACCAGCTTCATGGTCACTGCACCGTCCGAGATATCAATCAGCTCGCTGGCCTTGTACACCACTTGAGCTGCGTTCTCGGGCACGGATTCTTCCGAGAAAAATTCGACCATGGACATGGGGATGCCGCCGAGCACCTTGCGCAGCGAACTGATCGAAGGGCTGACGCTGTTTTTTTCGATCATGGAGATGGTGCTGTTGGTCACACCTGCGCGCTTGGCGAGTTCACGCTGGGACAGGCCCTTGAGCTTGCGAATCGATTGCAGTCGTTCACCCACGTCCAATGCGATATTCCCCCAGGTTTTGTCAGGTCTAGTCGGTATGAACGCCATCATGGCAACAGCGTTCGATATTTACAACACTTCGACAGACACCTGACCCACTGCGGCCTGGGGCACAGAGAGATGAATCAGTCTTCGGAATAGATGCGCGGAACGCGACGCAGGTTGCAGAAGATTTCATAGGGAATGGTTTCTGCACGCTGGGCCACTTCACTGGCGAGCACCTGCTTGCCCCACAGCTCGACACGGCTGCCGAGCCCGGCCTGCGGCACATCGGTGAGGTCGACGCTGAGCATGTCCATGGACACCCGTCCGAGCAGTCTGGACGGCTGGCCGTCGATCTGCACGGGCGTGCCGGTCGGCGCGTGACGCGGATAGCCGTCGGCGTAGCCCATCGCTACTACGCCGATACGCAAAGGCCGGTCACAGACAAATGTCGCGCCATAGCCCACGGGCTCACCAACGGGCAGTTCACGCACGCTGATGATCTTCGATTCCAGGGTCATCACCGGTTGCAGGCGATCCGCCAGCGGGTGCACCTGATCAAACGGCGTAGCACCGTAGAGCATGATGCCCGGACGCGACCAGTCGCTCGGGATCTGTGGCCAGCCCAGCACCGCCGGGGAGTTTTTCAGGCTGGTTTCCGCTGCCAGTCCCTTGCGAAAGGTCTCGAATACGGCGAGCTGCTCATCACTGCAGGCGCTGTTCAGCTCATCGGCGCGGGAGAAGTGGCTCATCAGAACGATTCTGGCCACTTTGCCGGTTGCCAGCAGACGCTGATAAGCCGCCTGGTACTCGTGAGGATGCAGGCCAACCCGGTGCATGCCGGTGTCGAGCTTGAGCCAGACGGTTATCGGCTTGCCCAGGCGCGCCTGCTCGATGGCCTCCAGTTGCCAGACTGCGTGCACAACAGTCCACAGGTCATGCTCGACAATCAGCGCCAGCTCGTCGGCCTCGAAAAAGCCTTCAAGCAGCAGGACCGGCGCACGAATGCCTGCCGCACGCAGCTCCAGAGCTTCTTCAATGCAAGCCACTGCAAAACCGTCGGCCTGTGACTCCAGTGCCTGTGCGACGCGCACCGCGCCGTGACCATAGGCATCGGCCTTGACGACGGCGAGCGCTTTGCCGCCGCTGTTTTCACGGGCCAATTGGTAGTTGTGACGCAGTGCCTGAAGATCGATAAAGGCGCGGGCTGGACGCATGATGACGTTACTTGCCTGAAAGGATGGAAAGGGAGAGGACGAACCCGACGCAGGAACGCGCCGGGCAAAAAGGCTCAAGGCAGCGCGGCGACCACCGACAGTTCAACAAGCATTTCGGGCTGGCACAGCTTGGCCTCGACCGTTGCGCGTGCAGGCGCGAAACCCTTGGGCAGCCATTTGTCCCAGACGCTGTTCATGCCGGCGAAGTGGGCATTGATGTCTTTCAGGTAAATGGTGACCGACAGGATACGCGTCTTGTCGGTGCCGGCCAGGTCAAGCAGGCGCTCGATGCTGTTCAGAACCTCTCGGGTCTGCTGCTCGACATCCGCAGTCATGTCATTGCCGACCTGGCCCGACAGATAGACGGTGCCATTGTGGACAACGACCTGACTCATGCGCTCATTGGTGAGCTGGCGCTGGATTGACATGCTGTGCATTCTCCTGAGTGTTGCCGTAACGAGAGATATCAAGGCCTTCAGCACTGATACGGGGTGTCTTGCGGGCAATGAGGTCTGCCAGCAAGCGACCGGAACCACACGCCATCGTCCAGCCCAGAGTGCCATGGCCGGTATTGAGGAACAGGTTACGGAACGGTGTTGCACCCACAATCGGTGTGCCATCGGGCGTGGTCGGACGCAACCCGGTCCAGAAATCGGCCTGGGTCAGGTCGCCGCCCTGAGGATAGAGGTCACCGACGATCATCTCCAGTGTTTCGCGTCGACGCGGATTGAGCGACAGGTCAAAACCGGCTATTTCCGCCATGCCACCGACGCGGATCCGGTTGTCGAAACGGGTGATCGCGACTTTATAGGTTTCATCGAGAATGGTCGAAGTCGGTGCCATGTCCGGGTTGGTGATCGGCACGGTCAGCGAGTAGCCCTTCAGCGGATAGACCGGTGCCTTGATGCCCAGCGGCTTGAGCAACTGCGGCGAGTAACTGCCCAGCGCCAGCACGTAACGATCGGCGGTTTCGAGCTTGCCGTCGATCCACACGCCATTGATGCGGTCGCCAGCGTGGTCGAGGCGTTCGATGTTTTGCCCGTAGCGAAACTCAACACCCAGTGCCACGGCCATTTCCGCCAGGCGCGTGGTGAACAACTGACAGTCACCCGTCTGGTCATTGGGCAGGCGCAATGCACCGCTGAGGATGCCGGTCACACCGGCCAGCGCGGGCTCGACACGGGCGATGCCTTCGCGATCCAGCAGTTCGTAAGGAACACCGGACTGCTCGAGCACAGCGATGTCCTTGGCGGCGTTGTCCAGCTGGGCCTGGGTCCGGAACAACTGCGTGGTGCCCAGGCTGCGCCCTTCGTAGGCGATGCCGGTCTCGAGGCGCAGTTCATCCAGGCAATCGCGACTGTATTCGGAGAGGCGTACCATGCGTTCTTTATTGACGGCGTAACGGCTGGCCGTGCAGTTGCGCAGCATTTGCGCCATCCACAGGTACTGATCGATATCCGCCGTCGCCTTGATCGCCAATGGCGCATGGCGCTGCAGCAGCCATTTGAGCGCTTTGAGCGGAACACCCGGCGCAGCCCATGGCGAGGCATAGCCCGGAGAAACCTGGCCGGCATTGGCAAAACTGGTTTCCATGGCGGCAGCAGGCTGACGGTCAACGACGGTCACCTGGAAACCGGCACGCGCCAGATAATAAGCACTGGTTGTACCGATAACGCCACTACCCAGGACCAGAACGCGCATGTCGATGACCTCATCGCGGATATCCGCTGATAATTCGAAGTTTTAAGCAAGGATGTGCGCAGTATATTGAGCAATGGGCAGTGCTTCTCACTGTATAAAGATCTATATTTGGTGTTTATTCGCGGCGATAAACGCTTTGCTAGAGGGGAAATGACCCGTGCGCACTCAACACCAGTCAAATCGTGAGCTGGACAAGATCGATCGCAATATTCTGCGCATCCTGCAGGCCGACGGGCGCATCTCGTTCACCGAGCTTGGCGAGCGGGTCGGCCTGTCAACTACGCCCTGTACAGAGCGGGTGCGCAGGCTGGAACGCGAGGGGATCATCATGGGCTACACCGCCCGGCTGAATCCGCAAAGCCTCAAGGCCAGCCTGCTGGTATTCGTCGAGATCAGCCTGGACTACAAGTCTGGCGACACCTTTGAAGAATTCCGCCGTGCCGTGCTGAAGCTTCCCCATGTGCTGGAGTGCCATCTGGTGTCCGGCGACTTCGACTACCTGGTCAAGGCGCGGATTTCCGAAATGGCGTCCTACCGCAAACTGCTGGGCGATATCCTGCTCAAACTGCCGCACGTGCGTGAGTCCAAGAGCTACATCGTCATGGAGGAAGTCAAAGAGAGCCTGAATCTGCCGATTCCCGACTGATTGCCTGCTATACGAGTACCTGGCGAGTCGAGGCCATGTACTCATGAATCTGCTTTTCGACCCGTGGATGGATCAACTCGACCGGCCGACGGCCATTCGGGCAGGGCAGGCTTGCGGTGGTGCCGAACAGGCGGCAGATCAGCGGGCGTTCGTCATACACGGTGCAGCCTTGCGGACCAAGGTGTACGCAATTGAGTTCGTCCAGTGCAGCGTCCTGTTCGGCGGCCGTCTTGCGCGGCAGACGCGACATTTCTTCGGGCGACGTGGTCACCGGCCCACAGCAGTCGTGGCAGCCGGGCACACACTCGAACGAAGGAATCTGGCGACGCAGATCCGCTATTTTCTGACGGTTGCAGCTCATTGACTCGACCACTCATACATAAGGCCGCAAGTTTGCCTCAGTTGGCAGGCTCATGACAGCGGCTTATCCTCCGGACACGCCATCCGCCACCAACAGGACACGCTCATGAACGCCCGCGTTCAGCACCCGACTCGTCACGATCAGTACCCTGCTTCCTACTACGCCGCCAGCAGTCATGCGCAAGCGGATCATCCTGCGCTGCAAGGTGAGGTGAAGGTGGATGTGTGCGTGGTAGGCGGTGGATTCTCTGGACTCAACACCGCCATCGAACTGGCCGAGCGCGGGTTCAGCGTGGCGCTGCTCGAAGCGCGCAAGATCGGTTGGGGGGCCAGCGGGCGCAATGGCGGTCAGTTGATTCGCGGGGTCGGTCATGGCGTCGAACAGTTCGCCAATGTCATCGGCAGCGAAGGCGTGCGGCAGCTCAAGCTGCTGGGCATCGAGGCCGTCGAGATCGTACGTCAGCGCATCGAACGGCATGCTATCGATTGCGACCTGAAATGGGGTTATTGCGATCTGGCCAACAAACCGCGCGACCTGCACAGCCTTGCCGAAGATGCAGAAGAGTTGCGCAGCCTGGGTTATCGCCATGCACTGCAGTTGCTGCAACCCGAAGAGATGCACAGCGTGGTGGGCTCCTCACGCTATGTCGGTGGCCTGATCGACATGGGCTCGGGGCATTTGCATCCGTTGAACCTTGCCTTGGGCGAGGCGGCTGTGGCGCAGTCGCTTGGCGTCCAGTTGTACGAACACTCAGCGGTGACGAACATCGATTATGGCCCGCAGGTCCGGGTGCATACAGCGGGCGGTTCGGTGCAGGCGCAGACCCTGGTGCTGGGTTGCAACGCCTACCTCAATGACTTGAATCCGGAAATCAGCGGCAAGGTGTTGCCTGCCGGAAGCTACATCATCGCCACCGAGCCATTGAGCGACGCGCAGGCCCGTGAAGTGTTGCCGCAGGACATGGCGGTCTGCGATCAGCGGGTGACGGTGGATTACTACAGGCTGTCTGCCGACCGCCGTTTGCTGTTCGGCGGCGCCTGCCATTACTCGGGGCGTGACCCTGAGGATATAGCCGCGTACATGCGACCGAAGATGCTCGATGTGTTTCCACAACTGGCCTCAGTGAAGATCGATTACCAGTGGGGCGGGATGATCGGCATCGGCGCCAATCGCCTGCCGCAAATTGGCCGGCTCAAGCAGCATCCCAACGTGTTTTATGCTCAGGCCTACTCGGGCCACGGTCTGAATGCCACGCATCTGGCAGGCCGACTGCTGGCCGAAGCCATCGCCGGACAACACAGCGATGGTTTCGAGTTGTTCGCCAAAGTGCCGCACATGACCTTTCCCGGCGGCAAGCACTTGCGCTCGCCTCTGCTGGCATTGGGCATGCTCTGGCACCGCCTTAAAGAGCTGCGCTAGGCTCAGGGCCTCCAGAACGGCTTCATCGCCTCGACCCGCGCCTGACGGAAATCCAGCCCGATGTCGCGCAACTGGTCGTCCGTCAGTGTCAGCAAGGTACGGCGTGACAACCAGCGATGGCGATACAGTGCCCAGCGCCCCATGCCTGCCAACAGATCGGCCTTGTTCGAGCGGAGCGTTTTGACCGCCGCTGGCCGATACTCATTCAATTCATGGCTGTGAAGCGCAAGGCGCACATCGCTGAACCCGTTCATGTCCTGCTCCCTCATCCTGGGTGGGTGTGGGTTCATGATGAAGCGAACAGCAAAACCAATACAGATTCAAAAGTCCTTTATATTTTCCATACAGAAGATTCAAAAACGCCACTGAATGCTATATTTTCCGCCAATCTGTATTGCTTTACCGCATTCGACTTTCTGAGAGTACGCCATGACGCTCTACGTCAACCTCGCCGAACTGCTCGGCTCGCGCATCGAAAACGGCTTCTATCGCCCCGGCGACCGCCTGCCCTCGGTGCGCGCGTTGAGCGTCGAACATGGCGTCAGCCTGAGTACCGTGCAGCAGGCGTACCGGGTGCTGGAAGACAATGGCCTGGCCGCGCCGAAACCCAAGTCCGGCTATTTCGTCTCGGTCAGCCGAAAAGCCCCTGCGCTGCCAGCGGTCGGCAGGCCTGTGCAGCGGCCTGTGGATATCTCTCAATGGGATCAGGTACTGGACCTGATTCGCGTGGCACCTCTTGAAGCCGTCACGCAACTGGGGCGCGGCATGCCCGATGTCACCAGCCCGACCCTGAAACCGCTGATGCGCGCGCTGAGTCAGTTGAGTCGCCATCAGGACATGCCGGGCCTGTATTACGACAACATCTACGGCGTGCGCAGGCTGCGCGAGCAGATTGCCAGGCTGATGCTCGACTCGGGCTGCAACCTGACCGCCAATGACCTGATCGTCACCAATGGCTGTCATGAAGCGCTGTCAGCGAGTGTCCGGGCCATCTGCTCGCCGGGGGACATCGTGGCGGTGGACTCGCCAAGCTTCTTCGGCGCCATGCAAACGCTCAAGGGCGTGGGCATGAAAGCCATGGAAATCCCTACCGACCCGTTGACCGGCATCAGCCTCGAAGCACTGGAACTGGCGCTGGAACAATGGCCGATCAAGGTCATTCAGCTGACGCCCAACTGCAACAACCCGCTGGGTTATGTCATGCCTGAAGCACGCAAGCGGGCACTGCTGACCCTGGCGCAGCGCTTCGACGTGGCGATCATCGAAGATGATGTGTATGGAGACCTGGCCTACAACTACCCTCGCCCGCGCACCATCAAATCCTTCGACGAGGACGGTCGCGTGCTGTTGTGCAGTTCGTTTTCCAAGACCCTGGCGCCCGGGCTGCGAATCGGCTGGGTAGCGCCGGGCCGCTATCTGGAGCAGGTGCTGCACATGAAATACATCGGCACCGGCTCGACCGCCCCGCAGCCACAATTGGCCATCGCCGACTTCATCGAAGGCGGCCATTACGAGCCACATGTGCGGCGCATGCGTAGCCAATATCAGCGCAGTCGCGACCAGATGATCGACTGGGTGATGCGCTACTTCCCTGAAGGCACCCGCGCCAGCCGGCCACAAGGCGGCTTCATGCTGTGGGTGGAACTGGCCGAAGGCTTCGACACCCTGCGCCTGAACCGCGCCTTGCTGGGCAAGGGTGTGCAGATCGCTGTGGGCAGTATCTTTTCGGCATCGGGCAAGTACCGCAACTGCATGCGCATGAACTTCGCGACCAAACCCAACCGCGAAATCGAGAGCGCTGTGCGTATCGTGGGCGAGACAATTGCACTACTGAATGCGCAAACTGACTGATGCGGGCAAATCTTTCCCGGTTTTGCGGGTCATATCGCCAAGTCGAGCCATGTCCAGACGCGGAAGATCAATTTGAATAACTCATGGGCCTTGCCCTTTTGCTTGCTGGTTGCGTTATGCGTCAGCGGTTGCGCGCATCAACAGGTCGCCAGTGAGCCAAGCCAGGCCATGCCGTCTTCAGGCTCCGCGTTCGGCCGTTCGATCCAGGCCATGGCCATGCCCCACGAGGGACGTTCTGGCTTTCGTCTGTTGCCTGACAGCAGTGACGCTTTCAAGGCTCGCGCCGAACTGATCCGCAATGCCAAAAGCAGCCTTGATCTGCAGTATTACATCGTCCACGACGGCCTGAGCACGCGCGCCCTGATCGATGAACTGCTCAAGGCGGCAGACCGTGGCGTACGCGTGCGTATCCTGCTGGACGACACCACCAGCGACGGTCTGGATCAGGCCATCGCCACCCTGGCCGCTCACCCGAACATTCAGATTCGCCTGTTCAACCCGCAAAACCTGGGGCGCGAGACCGGCATCACCCGCAGCCTCGGGCGCCTGATGAACCTGTCGCGCCAGCACCGGCGCATGCACAACAAGCTATGGCTGGCCGACAGCAGCGTGGCCATCGTCGGCGGGCGCAACCTGGGCGATGAATACTTCGATGCCGAGCCGAACCTGAATTTCACCGATATCGACATGCTCAGCGTGGGGCCGGTGGCCGAGCAGCTCGGCCACAGCTTCGACCAGTACTGGAACAGCACACTCAGCAAGCCTATCGATGAGTTCATCTATTTCCGGCCAGACGGAGAGGATCTGGCCGAGGCCCGGCGCAAGCTGGACGATTCTCTGGAGCAGGCGCACCAGCAGCACAAGGCGCTGTATGAGCGATTGATGGCCTACAAGACCCAGCCGCGCATGAAAACCTGGCTCAACGAGCTGGTCTGGGCGTACAACCAGGCGCTGTGGGATGCACCGACCAAGGTACTGGCGCAGGGCGAGCCTGATCCGCACCTGCTGCTGACCACGCAACTGGCGCCTGAACTGCTGAACACGCACAAGGAACTGATGCTGATCTCGGCCTACTTTGTGCCGGGCCAGGAAGGCTTGCTGTACCTGACCGGGCGGGCCGATGCCGGTGTCAATGTCAGCCTGCTGACCAACTCCCTGGAAGCCACCGACGTGCCTGCCGTGCATGGCGGCTATGCGCCGTACCGCAAGGCACTGCTGGAGCATGGCGTGAAGCTCTTCGAGCTGCGCCGACAGCCTGGCGATACCGAGACGATGCGCGGCAGCGGTCCGCATCTGTTCAAGAAAAGCCATTCTCTGGTCAGTTCCGAATCGAGCCTGCACAGCAAGGCGATGATCTTTGATCGGCAGAAGGTCTTTGTCGGCTCATTCAACTTCGATCCGCGCTCTGTGCTGTGGAATACCGAAGTGGGCGTATTGGTCGACAGCCCGCAACTGGCCGAACAACTGCGCGAACTGACCTTGCAGGGCATGGCCCCGTCGCTCACCTACGAAGCGCGGCTGGAGGACGGCAAAGTGGTGTGGGTGACCGAAGACAACGGGCAGATCCACACCCTGTATACCGAACCGGGCGACTGGTGGCGGCGTTTCAATGCGTGGATGAGCCGCGCCATCGGCCTGGAAAGAATGCTTTAAGCGGGCGCAGCCTGCGCATCGCCGAACGCGCCGCGTCGCCGGATCAGTATCAGCAGGCCCAAGGCACCTGCAGCCATCATCAGCGGCAAGGCCTCACCGCTGACCCACTGGCTGCCCGCGCCGGCTATCAAAGGGCCGAGCAGGCAGCCGATGCCCCACAGTTGAGCGACATGCGCGTTGGCGCGGACCAGCGAATCATCGCGATAGCGTTCGCCGATCAGAATCAGCGACAGGGTAAACAGCCCACCGGCACTGGCACCGAAGACGGTCCACAGCGGCCAGATCAGAACAGTGTCGATCAGCAATGGCACCAGCAGACTGGACGCCAGCAGCAAGGCGGCACAGCCGGTGAACATCGCGCGACGTGAAATGCGGTCGGCGAGCATGCCGATCGGCAGTTGCAGCAGCGCGTCACCGACCACCACCACGCTGACCATGATCAGGGCGATTTCCGGGGTGAAGCCGTGGCGTATGCAGTAAAGCGGCAACAGGGTGAGGATCAGCGCTTCGAACGCAGCAAACAGGGCGACCGCCCAGGCGATGGCAGGCATGCCGCGACAGAAGCCGGACAGGTCGGCAAACGTCACGTTGCAGGATTCGGTCGACGGCGCACCGGTGCGCCCCAGCAGCAGAAACGGTGAGCCGACCAGCAGCGCCACGCCAATCCAGAAACCGTAGTCGGCCTCGGTGCCGATCACGCCCAGCAGCAGCGGACCTGCCAGTTGGCTCAATGCGTAGGTGCTGCCATACAGCGCCACCAGACGCCCGCGCAGGCGCTCGATGACCAGCTGATTGATCCAGCTTTCACCCAGCACGAAGACGATGGTCAGAATGACCCCGAGGGTCAGGCGCAAGACCAGCCAGATCCAGTAATACGGTAGCAGCGCCAGCGCACCGACCGAAAACGCCCCGGCCCACAGACACAGGCGCATCAGATTGGCCGTGCCGAAGCGCGCCGCCAGACGACTGGCCAGCGCCGCGCCGAGCAGCACGCCCACCGCAGGCATCGCCGCCATGATGCCAATGGCGAACGAGCCATAGCCCCAGCCTGCCAGCCGCAATGAAACCAGCGGCATGCTGACGCCCATTGCCAGACCAACGCCCAGCACGGACGCCAGCACAGCAAAATAAGTACCCCAACGCATTTTCAAGCTCCTGCCTGCCCTCACTGCACAATCAAGACCGGACGCAGAGCGTCCAGAACGGCATGCGACGCGGAGCGTCGCACGATAGTTAAGGTTATCGTTCCTCACGCTCCAGCGTGGGAATGCCGTGCGTGACGCTCCGCGTCACAAATCTGCGCCGCGCCGCAAACGCAAGCCAGGACGCGGAGCGTCCANTCTGCGCCACGCCGCAAACGCGAGACCGGACGCGGAGCGTCCCAGAACTACACGCCCACGCAGAGCCTGGGAGCGATAGGCAAATGACTAAAGCTTGATCCAGGTCGCCTTTAGTTCGGTGTATTTGTCGAACGCATGCAGCGACTTGTCACGACCGTTGCCCGACTGCTTGAAGCCGCCGAACGGTGCGGTCATGTCGCCGCCGTCGTACTGGTTGACCCATACACTGCCTGCGCGCAAAGCCTTGGCGGTCAGATGTGCCTTGGAGATGTTCGCGGTCCATACGGCAGCCGCCAGGCCATACTGCGTGTCGTTGGCGATCTGAATCGCCTCTTCGGCAGTATCGAACGTCAGCACCGAAAGCACCGGACCAAAGATTTCTTCCTGAGCGATTTTCATCGCGTTGTTCACACCGTCGAAAATGGTCGGCTCGACATAGGTGCCGCCGGTCTCCTGCAGAATGCGCTTGCCGCCCGCAACCAGCTTGGCACCATCGGAGTGCCCCGCCTCGATGTAGGACAACACGGTATTCATCTGCTGGGTATCGACCAGCGCGCCCACGGTGGTCGCAGGGTCCAGCGGGTTGCCGGGCTTCCAGGCGCTCAGCGCCTCGATCACCATCGGCAGAAAGCGATCCTTGATGGAACGCTCGACCAGCAAGCGTGAACCGGCGGTGCAGACTTCGCCCTGGTTGAAGGCAATCGCGCTGGCGGCGGCGCTGGCGGCGGCCTGCAGATCAGGCGCGTCGGCGAAGACGATATTCGGGCTCTTGCCGCCGGCTTCCAGCCACACGCGCTTCATGTTCGATTCGCCCGCATAGATCATCAGCTGCTTGGCGATTTTGGTCGAGCCGGTGAAGACCACGGTGTCCACGTCCATATGCAGGGCAAGCGCCTTGCCGACGGTGTGGCCATAGCCAGGCAGCACGTTGAGTACGCCCGCAGGAATACCCGCCTCAATGGCCAGTTGTGCGATACGAATGGCCGTCAGCGGAGATTTTTCCGATGGCTTGAGGATGACCGAGTTGCCAGTGGACAGCGCAGGGCCCAGCTTCCAGCAGGCCATCATCAGCGGAAAATTCCACGGCACGATGGCGGCCACGACACCCACCGGCTCGCGCGTTACCAGACCCAGTTGGTCATGAGGCGTTGCCGCGACTTCGTCATACAGTTTATCGATGGCCTCGCCGCTCCAGCTCAGGGCTCTGGCGGCACCGGGAATGTCGACGCCGAACGAGTCGCCAATCGGCTTGCCCATGTCCAGGGTTTCAAGCAAAGCCAGTTCTTCGGCATTGTGCTTGAGCAGCTCGGCGAAACGGATCATCGTTTCCTTGCGCTTGGCCGGAGCCAGTCGCGACCAGGCACCGGAGTTGAAGGCGCTGCGCGCACTGTCGACCGCGCGTTGTGCGTCAGCGGTATCGCAGCTGGCAACCTTGGCAAGCATCCGGCCATCGACCGGGCTGATGCAGTCAAACGTCTCGCCGGAGGAGGCTGCGGTGTATTCACCTTGAATGAAGGCACGGCCTTCGATCTTCAAATTCTGGGCGCGTTGCTCCCAGTCAGCACGAGTCAGGGTGGTCATTTGCATGTCCTCCTCTTGTTGAATGTGGGTGTGTCATGGTTGATTAAAGACACAATCTGAAATTTTTCAGGACGGCCGTTACCCTAAACCAGCGGCCCGACAAAACCAATATATTTGACATAAATAGCCGCTACGGTGCCTTTATGTTGATTTTATTAAACAGCTCAGCACGCGCGCCGAGGCACTAACGCACTGCACGCACGTCAAACCTTCAACGCATTCAGGACAAGGGCCCCCTCATGAGCATCGAAAGCATCGTCGACTTCAGTGAAGCCAGCACCGCCGCCGAGCACTATCGCCCTGCACCGGAAAAGGTCTTCAAGGGCGATCCGGCACAAACCCTCTACAACCACTACAACAGCCCCTGCGGACAGATGAGCGCGGGCGTCTGGAATGGCGAGCCCGGGCAGTGGCAGGTGAGTTACTCGGAGCATGAGTATTGCGAGATTGTGCAGGGCGTTTCAGTCCTGCGCGACGAGCAGGGCAACGCGAAAACCCTGCGCGCAGGCGACCGCTTTGTGATTCCGGCCGGTTTCAAGGGCACCTGGGAGGTGCTGGAAACATGCCGCAAGATTTATGTGGTGTTTGAGGCGGCTCCAGATAAATAAGTACCGCATCACATCGGGTTTTCTGGAGGATTCTGAGCGCGTCCAGTGAGGACATTCACTCAAAAAGGATTTTGAAAATGACCAACGAAGTTATCGCCCAAGCGCTTCAGTACCTTGTAGGCAGCCGCTATGTGCCTACCGTCAAAGCCTATATCAGCGAAATTACCGGTCTTCAGAAGGTGATCGGCCCTGGCGACATCACGACCCAGGACCTCAACCCGAACCGTCTGTACGTCAATGTCGACAAGGACGGTCTGGTGGCCGGCTTCAGCTTCGGCTGATCAGGCGACCGTACCTTCGTCGCCCGACAGCAGCTTCACATGCTTGAAACGCCCGGCGCATCGCGTCGGGCGTTTTGCTGCCTGGATACTGCTGGCAGCTACGCCAGGAACGCAGGCACAAAAAAACCCGCCAAGGCGGGTTTTTTTGTAGCCGACAGAATCAATTACTTGATTTTGCCTTCTTTGTAGATCACGTGCTTGCGTACAACCGGATCGAATTTTTTGATTTCGATTTTATCCGGGGTAGTACGTTTGTTCTTGTCGGTGGTGTAGAAATGGCCTGTACCAGCGCTCGACACCAAACGGATCAATTCACGCATGATTTTCTCCCTTAAATTTTGCCGTCGCGACGCAGTTCAGCGAGCACAACTTCAATGCCACGCTTGTCGATGATACGCATGCCTTTAGCAGATACGCGCAGACGAACAAAACGCTTCTCGCCTTCAACCCAGAAGCGGTGATGCTGCAGGTTTGGCAGGAAACGACGACGGGTTTTGTTGTTTGCGTGGGAAATGTTATTCCCAGTCACCGGACCCTTACCGGTAACTTGACATACTCTCGACATGCCTCAGCCCTCTAAAACCACATGCCCAACCCGGCATGGGTTGGCCGCTTAATCTCTCAGTCATTTGGCGCCAGGCGCCGCGTTTCTTTAAGGGTCTTACCGGCTACACCTACAGTGAAGGAACCGGGCCCCTAGAAAAGAGCGCTGCTTTATACCAGAAAGCCTTTGGCACAACAACAGGCAAAGCACTTTGCCCCGAATGATCACGCCTCGCGCAGCGGCATGCTCAAGCACTGCGGGGGCACAGGCAAATCGACCGCTCGTCGCGCCGAGACGATTGTTCTGCGCCAGTACATGGTCTAGGGTTAGTCCCTCACCAGACTGCGCCGGCAGATGGGGCCCTTTCTGAACAGGAAATAACGCCATGCGCCTAGCTGCACTCCCATTTCTACTCGTTCCACTCCTGCTTCCCGTCGCTGCCCAGGCATCGAACCTTGTGGTCTGCACCGAAGCCAGCCCCGAGGGCTTCGACGTTGTACAGTACAACTCGCTGACCACCACCAACGCATCGGCCGACGTGCTGATGAACCGCCTTGTGGACTTCGATGCCAAGAGCGGCAAGCTGGTGCCGAGCCTGGCAGAAAGCTGGACCGTGTCCAAAGACGGCCTGACTTACGACTTCAAGCTGCGCGCCGGAGTGAAATTCCACACCACTGACTATTTCAAGCCGACTCGCGAGCTGAGCGCGGATGACGTGCTGTTCAGCTTCCAGCGCATGCTCGACCCGCAGAACCCGTGGCACAAGATCGCCCAGAGCGGTTTTCCGCATGCGCAATCCATGCAGTTGCCCGCGCTGATCAAGAGTATCGAAGCGCCCGATGCACACACCGTGCGCTTTACGCTCAACCATGCGGACTCGACCTTCCTGGCCACGCTGAGCATGGGTTTCGCCTCGATCTATTCAGCCGAATATACCGCGCAGCTGTTGAAGGCGGGCACGCCGGAAAAACTCAACAGCCAGCCGATCGGCACCGGGCCGTTCGTGTTCAAGCGCTTCCAGAAAGACGCCGCGGTGCGCTATGAGGCGTTCGACGATTACTTCGCCGGCAAGTCTGATATCGACACGCTGGTGTATGCCATCACGCCGGACGCCAATGTGCGCCTGCAGAAAATCCGTCAGGACGAATGCCAGATAGCGCTCTCGCCCAAGCCTCTGGATATTCAGGCAGCCAGCAAGGACGACTCGCTCAAGGTCGAGAAGACTGAAGCGTTCATGACCGCGTTTGTCGCGATCAACAGCCAGCACCCGCCGTTCGACAAGCCGGAAGTTCGCCAGGCCATCAACCTGGCGTTCGACAAGGATAATTACCTGAAAGCCGTGTTCGAAGGCACCGCTGAAAAAGCCAATGGTCCTTATCCGCCCAATACCTGGAGTTACGCCAAGGACCTGCCTGGCTATCAGCACGATGTTGCCAAGGCCAAGGCGCTGTTGGCCAAGGCCGGTGTAAAGGAAGGCTTCAAGACCACTATCTGGACGCGACCTTCCGGGAGCCTGCTGAACCCGAACCCGAGCCTGGGCGCTCAATTGTTGCAGGCTGACTTGAAGCAGGTCGGCATTGATGCCGAGATCAAGATCATTGAGTGGGGCGAACTGATTCGCCGCGCCAAGGCTGGCGAGCATGACCTGCTGTTCATGGGCTGGGCAGGCGACAATGGCGACCCGGATAACTTCCTGACCCCGCAGTTCTCGTGTGCAGCCGTGCAGTCGGGCACCAATTTCGCCCGTTATTGCGACAAGACACTGGACAAGCTGATCGCAGACGGTAAATCAGTCAGTGACCAGGCCGAACGCAGCAAGCTGTATCACCAGGCCCAGCAGCAGATTCAACAGCAGGCACTGTGGATCCCCCTCGCCCATCCGACGGCTGCAGCCCTGGTACGCAAGGACGTCACTGGCTATCAGGTCAGCCCGTTCGGCAGGCAGGATTTCTATAAAGTGCAGGTCAAGTAAGGCCCCTGGCTGACCTGAGGCTCTCTGGGTGACGTCGTGCCAATGCCTGCATTGGCACGACCCTCTGGAGACCGGACGCAGAGCGTCCAGAACGGCATTACCACGCAGAGCGTGGGAGCGATAATCCGGGTGCCCGCCCCATCGCGCGCATTGCTCGTCAGCTCTTTACATCAAACCGCGTTCCACCATCGACAGTGGCTCACCGTCTCCCACGATCACGTGGTCAAGCACATGAACATCCACCAGCATCAGCGCTTCCTTGAGGCGCTTGGTCAGGTCGATGTCGGAACGGCTGGGCGTAGTGATACCGGAAGGATGGTTGTGGCAGAGGATCAGACTCGCAGCGTTATGCGCCATCGCTCGTTTTACCACCTGGCGCGGGTGCACGTAGGACGCGTTGATCGTCCCGCGAAACAATATCTCGAAGGTCATGACCCGGTGTTTGTTATCGAGAAACAGGCAGCCGAAGACTTCGTGCGGCTCATGCCGCAGGAGGGCCTTGAGATAGCTGCGAACCTGGGTCGGATTTTCCAGCGCTGACTCACGGCGCAAGGACTCGGCCATATGCCGACGCGCCATTTCCATGACCGCCTGCAACTGAGCGAACTTGGCGGGCCCAAGCCCCAGTTGCGAGGTGAATGCCGACAGATCCGCATCCAGTAACGGTCTGAGCCCGTCAAATTGATTCAGCAGATGACGCGCAAGGTCTACGGCGCTTTTTCCAGCCACGCCGGTGCGTAAAAAGATAGCCAGCAACTCGGCGTCGGAAAGGCTTGCCGCCCCCAACTCCAACAAGCGTTCCCGGGGGCGTTCAGCCGCGGGCCAACTGCGAATACTCATAGCACCTCCATGTGATTGGGCACCGCTGTTCCGGTGCGGTCGCTGTGCTATCTTAGCCCATCTTTTTTGCACGACGATCTGGCCTGGGGAGGCGTCATGGCCGTTGTGTGTTCACTTGACCAAAAAGGCAGGTCTATGCAGCGGCTGTATCGAAAACGCATCGTTCTTGGCGTCGGCGGCGGCATCGCGGCCTACAAGGGCGCTGAGCTGGTCCGCCGCCTGCGCGATCAGGGCGCTGAAGTGCGTGTAGTCATGACCCGGGGCGGTGCAGAGTTCATCACCCCGCTGACCATGCAGGCCCTGTCCGGGCACCCGGTGCACCTGGACCTTCTCGACCCGGCCGCCGAGGCCGCGATGGGCCATATCGAACTGGCCAAGTGGGCCGATCTGATCCTCATCGCACCGGCCACCGCCGACCTCATCGCGCGCCTGGCGCAAGGCATCGCCAACGACCTGCTGACCACCATCGTGCTGGCCACCGACGCGACCGTCGCCATTGCCCCGGCGATGAACCAGGCAATGTGGCGTGACGCCTCGGTGCAGGCCAATACCCGTCTGCTCGAAGAACGCGATTTTCGTGTGTTCGGGCCGGCGTCCGGCAGTCAGGCGTGTGGCGATGTCGGCTTCGGGCGCATGCTGGAGGCCGACGACCTGGCCCAGTGCGCGGCCGACTGCTTCCAGCGCCTGACGCTGACCGGCAAGCATGTGCTGATCACCGCAGGCCCGACCCAGGAAAACATCGACCCGGTGCGCTACATCACCAACCACAGCTCGGGAAAAATGGGCTTTGCTCTGGCCGAAGCGGCTGTGGAGGCCGGCGCTCGCGTCACGTTGATCACCGGGCCGGTCAACCTGCCTACGCCTGATCGCGTCTCGCGCATCGATGTGGTCAGCGCCCGCGACATGCTGGCAGCGTGCGAGGCGGCCATTCCCTGCGACCTGTTCATCGCTTCTGCAGCCGTGGCTGACTACCGTCCGGAAGTCGTTGCCCCGCACAAATTGAAGAAAGATCCTTCGAACGGTGACGGCTTGCTGCTGCAGATGGTGCGCAATCCGGATATTCTGGCGACCATCGCAACCCGCCCTGATCGCCCCTTCAGTGTCGGCTTTGCCGCCGAGACCGAACACCTGCTCGACTACGCTGCCCGCAAGCTCAAGGACAAGAACCTGGACCTGATTGTCGCCAACGATGTCGCCAACCCGAGCATCGGCTTCAACAGTGAAGAGAACGCTTGCAGCGTGATTGACCGGGCGTTGCACGCAACGCTTTTTGCCCAGACCAGCAAGGCCAAGATTGCCCGCCAGCTGGTCACTTTTATCGCCGACCGCATGAATCAGGTTTAACTACGAATGCACGCTCTACAAGCCAAGATCCTCGACCCTCGCATTGGCAACGAATTCCCGCTGCCGGCCTACGCCACTGTCGGCTCGGCTGGCCTGGACCTGCGCGCCATGCTCAAGGAGGACACGGTCCTCGAACCGGGGCAGACCCTGCTGATCCCTACCGGCCTGTCGATTTACATTGGCGATCCGGGCCTTGCTGCGCTGATCCTGCCGCGCTCCGGCCTGGGCCACAAACACGGCATCGTGCTGGGCAATCTGGTGGGCCTGATCGACTCCGATTATCAGGGCGAACTGATGGTCTCCTGCTGGAACCGCGGCCAGGCTGCCTTCAACATCGCCGTCGGCGAGCGCATCGCCCAATTAGTCCTGGTGCCGGTCGTACAAGCGCATTTCGAGCTGGTTGAAGCGTTCGACGAAAGTCAGCGTGGCGCTGGCGGCTTCGGTCATTCCGGCAGTCATTGATCGCCATTCGGCACATAATCCGGGTTCGGGACAAGACTCAGGGAGAGGTCGGTGAAAGGTAGTCAGCACAGCGCTTCACAGCACGCCATACCCGCCGATAACTCGCCTCCGGCTGCGAGCCTCAAAGGACTCGCGCCTGGCCTGGTGCCTGCCGCCATCGGCCTGCTGATTGCTGCGGCACTGGTCTGGACAGCTCTGGCCACCGGTCCGCAGCAACAGGACCAGCTTGTTCAGGCCTGGGGCGGCAGTCAGGCAGCAGCGGTGGGTCTGGCGCTGCATCAGATCAACGCGGACACCCAGTCGGCAGCCTCCGGTGCAGCGCTTGTGCAGACGCTTCAGAGTAATGACGCCGCTGCCCTGCTGGCCGCTCAGGAGCGATTTACCCGTTGGGACGGCCTTGCAGGCGCTCGGCTGTACTCCAAGGGGCTGGCCGATGTGGACACGCAAGGCGCACTGCCCGTCAGTTTCGCCACCCTGGACATGCTCAACAAGGCCGCACAAGGTGAGACGGTCGCCCCGGAGGCGCGCAAGGTCGGCGAGCGCTGGTTGATCTACAGCGCCGCACCGGTGCGTGCCACTGCCACTCAGCCGGTGATGGGTACGTTGCTGCTGGCCTTTGACCTGCAGCGCTTGCTCAATGCCTTGCCGACGCTGCCTACCGATGCCGGGCAAGTGGTGCTCAGCCAGCAATTCGGCAGCGGGCCTGCTCAGGTTTTCCTGCAGCGCGGTCAGGCCGATGACGGCAAAGCCCAGGCCTTCGATACCGGTTATCCAGGCTGGAAACTCGAGTTCACGCCCGGTCCCGGGCTGAAAACCTCTCCGTCCGTGATGCTTCTGCTGCTGGCATTGATTATCGCTGCAGCGGGTGTGCTGCTTGGCTTGCACCGCAATGAACGGGCCCTGCAGAAGCGTATTTGCGCCGACGCACGGCAACTGGATCAGCTGCTCCAAGAACTCTCACGCGGAAAAGCCGTCAAACCCTTCGGTTTGAGCCTCCCGGCCCTTAGTGGTCTGGCTCAGGCCCTTGCTCGTGTCTCGCTTCGTAGTCAGCCTCAGGCAGTGCCTGTCCTGGCGGCGGGCGAGCAGCGCGATGCAGATATTGCCAAAGGCAGTGCTTCGTCCACCGTGGCTGCATCACGCACCGACTGGACCGATCCGCTGTTTCAAGATACCGATATCCTTGATATCGACCTTCTCGACGAAAACCAGGACTTCCTGAGATCGGAGCATAACCTCGCTATGAACAGCCCAGCATCCGTGGCACCCAACCTTCCCGAGACTATTTTCCGTGCCTACGACATTCGTGGCGTGGTCGGGGACACCCTCAACGCTGAAACGGCTTACTGGATCGGCCGCGCCATTGGCTCTGAAAGCCTGGCGCAGAACGAACCCAACGTCAGCGTTGGCCGCGACGGTCGCCTTTCCGGCCCTGAACTGGTAGAGCAACTGATTCAAGGTCTGCACGACAGCGGCTGCCACGTCAGCGATGTGGGCCTGGTGCCAACGCCTGCGCTGTATTACGCAGCCAACGTGCTGGCCGGCAAGACCGGCGTCATGCTGACCGGCAGCCACAACCCCAAGGACTACAACGGCTTCAAGATCGTCATCGCCGGCGACACCCTCGCCAACGAGCAGATCCAGGCACTGCACGAGCGCATCAAGACCAACAACCTGACGTCGCAGAAAGGCAGCATCACCAAAGTCGACATCCTTGATCGCTACTTCCAGCAGATCAAGAATGACATCGTCATGGCGCGCAAGCTGAAGGTCGTGGTCGACTGCGGCAATGGCGCGGCAGGCGTGATCGCTCCGCAACTGATCGAAGCGCTGGGCTGTGAAGTGATCTCGCTGTTCGCGGAAGTGGACGGCAACTTCCCCAACCATCACCCGGATCCGGGCAAGCTGGAAAACCTGCAGGACCTGATTGCCAAGGTCAAGGAAACCGGTGCCGACCTGGGCCTGGCCTTCGACGGTGACGGCGACCGTGTCGGTGTCGTGACCAACGCGGGCAACGTGGTGTACCCGGACCGCCTGTTGATGCTGTTCGCGCTGGACGTGCTCAAGCGCAATCCGGGTGCCGACATCATTTTCGACGTGAAATGCACACGCCGCCTCACTCCGCTGATCAGCGAACATGGCGGTCGTCCGGTGATGTGGAAAACCGGTCACTCGCTGATCAAAAAAGAAATGAAGAAAAGCGGTGCGCTGCTGGCAGGCGAAATGAGCGGCCACATCTTCTTCAAGGAACGCTGGTTCGGTTTCGATGACGGCATCTACAGCGCAGCACGCCTGCTGGAGATCCTCAGCCAGGAAAAGGCCAATGCCGAAGACCTGTTCGAGACCTTCCCGAACGATATTTCGACGCCTGAAATCAACATCAAGGTGACGGATGTCACCAAGTTCAGCATCATCAAGGCCCTTGAAACGGATGCGCAGTGGGGCGATGCCAAACTGACCACCATCGACGGTGTCCGTGTGGACTATCCGAAGGGCTGGGGTCTGGTTCGTGCTTCCAATACCACGCCGGTACTGGTGCTGCGTTTTGAAGCCGAAACCGAGGCCGAATTGCAGCGTATCAAGGACGTGTTCCACGCAGAACTCAAGAAAGTTGCGCCGGACCTCGACCTGCCATTTTGATTGTTTTTCCTTTTGACTGGAGCCCTGAATGACCCTTGAACGCGATGCCGCCTCTAATGTAGCCAAGGTCCTTTCCGAAGCGCTGCCTTACATTCGCCGCTTTGTCGGCAAGACGCTGGTTATCAAGTACGGCGGCAACGCCATGGAGAGCGAAGAGCTGAAAACCGGCTTTGCGCGCGACATCGTGTTGATGAAGGCGGTGGGCATCAACCCGGTGGTGGTTCACGGCGGCGGGCCGCAGATCGGTGATCTGCTCAAGCGTCTGTCCATCGAGAGCCACTTCATCGACGGCATGCGGGTTACCGATGCGCAAACCATGGATGTCGTGGAGATGGTACTGGGCGGCCAGGTCAACAAGGACATTGTCAACCTGATCAACCGTCACGGCGGCAGCGCGATCGGCCTGACCGGCAAGGACGCTGAGCTGATTCGTGCGAAGAAGCTCAGCGTCACGCGCCAGACGCCGGAAATGACCAAGCCCGAAATCATCGACATCGGTCAGGTCGGTGAAGTGGTCGGGGTCAACACCGGGCTGCTCAACATGCTGGTCAAAGGGGATTTCATTCCGGTCATCGCGCCTATCGGCGTGGGCCCGGACGGCGAGTCGTACAACATCAACGCCGACCTGGTCGCAGGCAAGGTTGCCGAAGCCCTCAAGGCCGAGAAGCTGATTCTGCTGACCAACATCGCCGGCCTGATGAACAAGCAGGGCGAAGTCCTGACCGGACTGAC
Organism: Pseudomonas sp. ICMP 10191; assembly: GCF_001467335.1. Classification (NCBI taxonomy): domain Bacteria; kingdom Pseudomonadati; phylum Pseudomonadota; class Gammaproteobacteria; order Pseudomonadales; family Pseudomonadaceae; genus Pseudomonas; species Pseudomonas sp. ICMP 10191. The sequence goes on along the minus strand of NZ_LKGW01000035.1, from coordinate 91,445 downwards.
CACCGAGCAGGTCGACGGCCTGATCGCCGACGGCACCATCTACGGCGGCATGCTGCCGAAGATTCGTTGCGCGCTGGAAGCGGTTCAGGGCGGCGTCAACAGCTCGCACATCATTGACGGTCGAGTGCCCAACGCGGTCTTGCTGGAGATCTTCACCGACAGCGGTGTAGGTACTCAGATCACCAACCGCAAGCGGCACTGATTCAGACGCAACACAAAAAGGCCCCGTGAGCTAACCCTCACGGGGCCTTTTTGTTGGCTGATGATCGAGAACACTATTGTGTCCATGCTCCGCGCTCAGCGTTATACACAAGTCTGCTCTTGATTCTGGCCGCAGGCCGTGGGAGCGAGCTTGCTCGCGAAGAGGCCAGTAGAGCCCCTGAAAATGGGGCGTCTGAACCCTGCTATTCGTGAGCCATGCGGATCGCCGCCCGGTCACTCTCACGCACTTAGGTCAGAAGCCCGAAAGTCACGTTTCCCGGGCTCTTCAAGACTTATGTATAACATTGAGTGCTCCGCGCGGGCACGCCGCTCTGGACGCTCTGCGTCCGGTCATTGAGTCAGGCGCTGGACGCGGGCGCGGTCGACGGCGAAGTCTGCTTCGGCCTTTACGCGTGCGGCCTGATACCCGGCGATGTCGGCTTGCAGTTTCTGCTGCTGATCGCGCAAGTCGTTCAGTTGATCGACAAGTGCCTGCTGGACCGGTCGTCCTGCGCGCTCAAGGTCGGCGGCCTGGCCTTGCAGACTGCGCTGCTGCGCCGCCAGCCCCTGAATGTTGCCCTGGGCAACGCCAACCAGCGCGTCCAGCTCGGCCAGTTTGCGGGCCTTCATGCGGTCCACTTCAGCGACGCTGCTGTACAGGCTCAGCAGTTGTGCATCGGCGGCGGCCTGGCGTTTGTCTGCCTCGGACTGGCGAATCTGCTCGGCCGTTGGCGCAGGCGGTACGACCTGAACCACCCGACCACGACTGTTGAGCACTTCATAGCCTTTGGCAACGTAGTCGGGCGGCACGCCTTGCGTGTCGATCACCGTCACCCCGCGGCTGTCGACGTAGCGATAAAGCCGTGGCTCAGGTGCGTCGGCCGCTTGGGCGAGCATGGGCGCAAGCATGACCACAGCCAGCAAGGCCCGAAAACCGCTCAGCGCGCCTGAAACCGATCGCCAAGACCTGCCGCCGACTGCCATAGGCACGTCCTCAGATTCCGAATTGCGCGCGATAGGCTTCGACAGCAGGCAGATGCTGCTTGAGTTGCGGATCGTCGGCTAGGAACTCGAGCACCTGATTCAGCGACACGATACTCACCACCGGAATCCCGAAGTCACGCTCGACTTCCTGAATCGCCGACAGCTCGCCATTGCCACGCTCCTGACGATTGAGCGCGATCAGCACGCCCGCAGCTGTCGCGTCCTGGTCCTTGATGATCTGCATGACCTCACGGATCGCAGTGCCCGCAGTGATCACGTCGTCGATGATCAGCACGTTACCGGTCAGCGGGGAACCCACCAGACTGCCGCCTTCGCCGTGCGCCTTGGCTTCCTTGCGGTTGAAACACCACGGCAGATCACGGTCATGATGCTCGGCCAGCGCCACAGCAGTGGCCGATGCGAGCGGAATGCCCTTGTAGGCCGGACCGAAAAGAACGTCGAAGGCAATACCGCTTTCAACCACGGCTGCCGCGTAGAAACGCCCCAGCTGTGCCAGTGCGGAGCCGGTGTTGAACAGACCCGCATTGAAGAAGTACGGGCTGGTGCGCCCGGACTTGAGAGTGAACTCACCGAAGCGCAGAACACCGCGATCGATGGCAAAACGAATGAAATCGCGTTGATACGCTTGCATGAAAAAAGCTCCGAATACCACGGATTTAGCTAATTAGGTAGAGCTCGGGTATCATACACGCACGTGATTTTTGGGGCCATTTATGCGGATCATCAGTGTGAACGTAAATGGCATTCAGGCTGCGGTCGAGCGTGGTTTGCTCAGCTGGCTGCAAGCTCAGAATGCCGACGTCATCTGCTTACAGGACACCCGCGCCTCCACCTTTGAACTGGACGATCCAGCCTTTCAGCTGGATGGCTACTTCCTCTATGCCTGCGAAGCCGAGGTTCCCGCTCAGGGTGGTGTGGCGCTGTATTCGCGGTTGCAGCCGAAGGCGGTAATCAGCGGCCTCGGCTTCGAGACAGCCGACCGCTACGGGCGCTACCTGCAAGCAGATTTCGACAAGGTCAGTATCGCTACCCTGCTCTTTCCGTCGGGGATGAATGGCGATGAAGACCTGAATCAGAAATTCAAGCTCATGGACGATTTCGGCAAGTACATGGACAAGCAGCGCCGCAAGCGTCGCGAATACATCTACTGCGGATCGCTCTATGTGGCGCAGCAGAAGCTCGATATCAAAAACTGGCGCGACAGCCAGCAGTCGCCGGGCTTTCTCGCGCCCGAGCGCGCCTGGATGGACGAGATCGTCGGCACCATGGGCTACGTCGATGCCCTGCGTGAAGTCAGCCGTGAAGGTGACCAGTACAGCTGGTGGCCGGACAACGAGCAGGCCGAGATGCTGAATCTGGGTTGGCGCTTCGATTATCAGATCCTGACCCCAGGCCTGCGCCGCTTCGTGCGCAGCGCCCGTTTGCCACGCCAGCCGCGCTTCTCGCAGCACGCGCCGCTGATCGTGGATTACGACTGGACCCTGACTATCTGATAGCCAGGCAGACAGCGAACACGAAAAAGCCGACTTGAAGTCGGCTTTTTGCGTTGCCTGAAGTGATGCTACTTGATCAGGCGCAAGGTGAACGGATAGCGATAATCGACGCCGTCATTGGCTTTTATCCCGGCAATGATCGCAAGCACTGCGGCTCCGATCCCCACCAGCGTCAGTAACGCAAAGCCGATGATCAGCAGCACCAGCAACATGCTGACGGTGGCCGCAATGGCGACCGTGATCTGAAAGTTCAGCGCTTCCTTGCCTTGCGCGTCGATAAACGGATCGGCATCTTTCTTCAACTGCCAGATAATCAGCGGGCCCAGCAGATTGCCGAACGGAAACATCAGCCCGGCAAACGCCGACAAGTGACAGAACATCGCCCACTGGCGAGCGCTTTGCGGTGGTTTGCTGAACGGTTGCAAGCTGTCACTCATTATCGGACCCCTTCTGGCTATCAGTCGGCCAACGCGGCGCGCTGCAATTCAAACAGCTCGGTCATGCCTTTTTGCGCCAGCGCCAGCATCGCGTTCAGCTCTTCAGGCTGGAATGGCGCGCCTTCGGCAGTGCCCTGAACTTCAATGAAACCGCCTGCACTGGTCATGACCACGTTCAGGTCGGTTTCGGCAGCCGAGTCTTCGAGGTAGTCCAGGTCGAGCACTGGCTCACCCTGATACATGCCGACCGAAACGGCCGCGATCATCTGCTTGAGCGGGTCGCCGCCTTTCAGGCCGCCGCGCTTCTTGATCATCTTCAGCGCATCCGCCAGAGCAACCATCGCACCGGTAATAGAAGCCGTACGAGTGCCGCCATCTGCCTGAATGACATCGCAATCGACGTACAGGGTAACGTCGCCCAGCTTGGACATGTCCAGCGCAGCGCGCAGCGAACGACCGATCAGGCGCTGGATTTCGAGTGTACGACCACCCTGCTTGCCGCGGCTGGCTTCACGCTGATTACGCTCGCCGGTAGCGCGTGGCAGCATGCCGTATTCGGCAGTCAGCCAACCCTGGCCCTGCCCTTTGAGAAAGCGTGGTACGCCGTTTTCGACGCTGACGGTGCAAATCACCTTGGTATCACCAAACTCGACCAGTACAGAACCCTCGGCGTGTTTGGTGTAGTTGCGGGTGATGCGGATCGAGCGGAGCTGATCGGCGGCGCGACCACTTGGACGTTTCATCTGGGATACCTGTACTGAGACGGAAAACTGCTGGGCATTATAGAGGTCACAGCTGCCGCTGGGCATCTCTAAAAGCCGCCAATGCCGATCCAGCGACAATTGAAGGCCCTGGACCAAGGCTTTCGACGCGCAGATGTCGGTTAAAACAACGCCTTGCGTCACTTGTCACACTGTCGGATTGGGAGCCTGCGCCGCACTGCGCTACAATCCTGCGCCTCTACAGCCAGCTGGCTTTCACGACGCCCATGACCGCCACTTCTGCGCGCTCATGAACCGAACCACGCTTTTGAAAGCGAACCAAGAGGTATTTCCCATGGTGCACAGTATGACTGCCTTTGCCCGAGTAGAGCGGGCCGGTGCCCAGGGCACACTGAGCTGGGAACTGCGCTCGGTCAACCACCGCTATCTTGAGCCGCACCTGCGCCTGCCGGAGTCGTTCCGCGATCTGGAAGGCGCGATTCGCGAAGCATTGCGTCAGGGCCTGTCGCGCGGCAAGGTCGAGTGCACACTGCGCTTTGTCGAGGAAACCGCCGGCAAGCCGCTGCAGGTGGATCTTGAACGCGCAGGCCAATTGATCGCCGCAGCCGAGTCGGTTGCCGGCTTGATCAAACAGCCTGCTGCATTGAACCCGCTCGAGGTGTTGGCATGGCCGGGCGTGCTGGTCGCCGATGCCAACGATCCGCAGGTGTTGAACACCGAGGCCCTGAAGCTGTTCAATGATGCGCTGACCGAATTGAAACGCGGCCGCGGGCGCGAAGGTGCAGACCTGGCGCGGCTGCTCGACGAGCGCTTGTCTTCCATCGTCGAAGAAGTCGCCACCTTGCGCACGCTGGTGCCACAGATGCTCGCAACCCAGCGTCAGAAGGTGCTGGATCGCTTTGCCGACATGAAAGCCGAACTCGACCCTCAGCGTCTGGAGCAGGAAATGGTCCTGCTGGCACAGAAAAGCGACGTCGCCGAAGAACTGGACCGCCTCAGCACACACGTCACCGAAGTGCGTCGCGTACTCAAGGCTGGCGGCCAGGCAGGACGCCGCCTTGATTTCCTGATGCAAGAGCTTAACCGCGAAGCTAATACACTGGGCTCCAAGGCCTTTGACCCACGCAGCACGCAGGCCGCCGTCAACCTTAAAGTGTTGATCGAGCAGATGCGTGAGCAAGTGCAGAATATTGAGTAAGGCTGAACCTGACATGACCCATATCACTGGCACCCTGTACATCATTTCCGCTCCGTCCGGTGCGGGCAAGACCAGTCTGGTCAAGGCGCTGATGGACGCTCAGCAAGAGCCTCAGCACGGCGCGCAGGCAAAGATTCGCGTCTCTGTCTCGCACACCACACGCGCCATGCGCCCCGGTGAAGTGGACGGCGTGAACTACAACTTCGTCGATCGTGCCACGTTCCTGAGCATGATCGAGCACGGCGACTTTCTCGAGCAGGCCGAGGTCTTCGGCAACCTGTACGGCACGTCGCAGAGCCACCTGCAGCAGACGCTGGACGAAGGCCACGACCTGATTCTGGAAATCGACTGGCAGGGTGCGCGTCAGGTTCGTGCGCAGATGCCCCAGGCCCGCTCCATCTTCATTTTGCCGCCGACTCAGCAGGCCTTGCGCCAGCGCCTGACCAATCGCGGCCAGGACAGCGACGAGATCATCGAAGCCCGGATGCGTGAAGCGGTCAGCGAAATGAGCCACTACAACGAGTATGAGTACGTCGTGGTCAATGATGACTTCGCCGGCGCACTGGAAGACCTCAAGGCGATTTTCCGCGCCAATCGCCTCACTCAACAGCATCAGCAAGAGCAATACAGCGAGCTTTTTCAGGAGTTGCTGGCTTGATCAAAACGTTTCCAGCCATCAGGCAACAGGTTAAAAGCATGCCGTTGGTGGCATGCCGCTTGATGACTGGTGCTGTCCGCTTGTAAACTACCGAGTCCGCTCGCCCATCCGGGCATCGCGCATCCGCATTTGCTACGAGGAATACCCATGGCCCGCGTAACCGTTGAAGACTGCCTAGAACACGTGGATAACCGCTTTGAGCTGGTCATGCTCTCTACCAAGCGTGCCCGTCAACTGGCAACCGGCGGCAAAGAACCAAAGCTGGCCTGGGAAAACGACAAGCCTACCGTTATGGCCCTGCGTGAAATCGCCGCTGGCGTAATGGATTACTCTGTAATCGCAGAAGCTGAAATCGTTGAAGATGAGCCATTGTTCGCAGCGTTCGAGGACGAGTCCAACGAGGCCGTCTAAGCCTATGCCAGGTCGACGTAGTACGGCGCAGGGTAAAAGCCATTGGCAAGGGGTAGCGCCTTGCCGAGCATAGACGCCCTCGCCGACAGACTGTCGGCCTACCTCGGCAAGGACCAGGTCAATCTGGTCCGCCGAGCGTATTTCTACGCCGAACAAGCCCACGATGGCCAACGCCGTCGCAGCGGTGAAGCCTACGTCACCCATCCCCTTGCGGTGGCGAACATTCTTGCCGACATGCACATGGACCATCAGAGCCTGATGGCTGCGATGCTGCATGACGTCATCGAAGACACCGGGATTGCCAAGGAAGCGCTCAGCGCCCAATTTGGCGAGACCGTCGCGGAACTGGTCGACGGGGTCAGCAAACTGACCCAGATGAATTTCGAGACCAAGGCCGAAGCCCAGGCGGAAAACTTCCAGAAAATGGCCATGGCCATGGCGCGCGACATTCGCGTCATTCTGGTCAAGCTCGCCGACCGCCTGCACAACATGCGCACGCTGGAAGTCCTGTCTGGCGAAAAGCGTCGGCGCATCGCCAAGGAAACCCTCGAAATCTATGCGCCCATCGCCAATCGGCTGGGCATGCACAGTGTGCGTATCGAATTCGAAGACCTGGGTTTCAAGGCGATGTACCCGATGCGCTCCTCGCGAATCAACCAGGCGGTCAAGCGCGCCAGGGGCAATCGCAAGGAACTGGTCAACAAGATCGAAGAGTCCCTGAGTCATTGTCTGGCCGTCGATGGCATCGAAGGCGACGTCAGTGGGCGGCAGAAACATTTGTATGGCATCTACAAGAAGATGCGCGGCAAGCGTCGCGCCTTCAACGAGATCATGGATGTCTACGCGTTCCGCATCATCGTCGACAAGGTCGACACCTGCTATCGCGTGCTTGGCGCTGTACATAATTTGTACAAGCCGCTGCCCGGCCGATTCAAGGATTACATCGCGATCCCCAAGGCCAACGGCTATCAGTCCCTGCACACGACGTTGTTCGGAATGCATGGCGTGCCTATCGAGATCCAGATTCGCACCCGCGAAATGGAAGAAATGGCCAACAACGGCATCGCGGCGCACTGGCTGTACAAGTCCAGTGACGATGAGCAGCCCAAGGGCACTCACGCTCGTGCCCGACAGTGGGTCAAGGGCGTACTGGAAATGCAGCAGCGCGCCGGCAACTCTCTGGAATTCATCGAAAGCGTCAAGATCGACCTGTTCCCGGACGAAGTCTACGTTTTCACCCCCAAAGGCCGGATCATGGAGCTGCCCAAAGGCTCTACGGCAGTGGATTTCGCCTACGCGGTACACACCGATGTCGGCAACAGCTGCATTGCCTGCCGGATCAACCGCCGCTTGGCACCGCTTTCCGAACCGCTGCAAAGCGGCTCGACGGTCGAGATTGTCAGCGCACCCGGCGCACGTCCGAATCCGGCCTGGCTGAACTTCGTCGTCACCGGCAAGGCGCGCACCCATATTCGTCACGCACTCAAGCTGCAACGCCGCTCCGAGTCGATCAATCTGGGCGAGCGACTGCTGAACAAGGTCCTCAACGGCTTTGAATGCAGCCTCGACAAGATCAGCCAGGAACGCATTCAACTGGTGCTCAACGAATACCGTGTCGAAGTGCTGGAAGACCTGCTCGAAGACATTGGCCTGGGTAACCGCATGGCTTATGTCGTTGCCCGCCGCCTGCTGGGCGAAGGCGATCAGTTGCCCAGCCCTGAAGGTCCGCTGGCGATTCGTGGCACCGAAGGCCTGGTGCTCAGCTACGCCAAGTGCTGCACACCGATCCCGGGCGACCCGATTGTCGGCCACCTGTCTGCAGGCAAGGGCATGGTTGTGCACTTGGACAACTGCCGCAACATCAGCGAAATCCGCCACAACCCGGAAAAATGCATCCAGTTGTCCTGGGCCAAGGATGTGACTGGCGAATTCAACGTCGAGCTGCGTGTCGAACTTGAGCATCAGCGCGGCCTGATCGCGCTGCTGGCCAGCAGCGTCAACGCGGCGGACGGCAATATCGAAAAAATCAGCATGGACGAACGCGATGGTCGCATCAGCGTGGTCCAACTGGTGGTCAGCGTGCACGACCGCGTGCACCTGGCTCGTGTGATCAAGAAACTGCGCGCCCTGACCGGTGTCACACGCATCACCCGGATGCGCGCGTAGGCCATCCCACTATCAGGAGTTCTCATGACCAAGACTGTCATCACCAGCGATAAAGCCCCTGCGGCCATCGGCCCTTACTCACAGGCCATCAAAGCTGGCAATACCGTCTACATGTCTGGACAGATCCCTTTGGACCCGAGCACCATGGAACTGGTTGAAGGCATCGAAGCCCAGATCACTCAGGTTTTCGAAAACCTCAAGTCGGTTGCCGAAGCGGCGGGCGGATCGTTCAAGGACATCGTCAAATTGAACATCTTTCTGACCGATCTGGGCCACTTCGCCAAGGTCAACGAGCTCATGAGCACCTATTTCACTCAGCCTTACCCGGCCCGTGCGGCCATCGGCGTTGCGGCATTGCCGCGTGGCGCCCAGGTTGAAATGGACGCGATTCTCGTCATCGAATAAATCCCCGACGGAGCGTGCCTTGCGCTCCGTTCTCCCTGAAGGAAGGAATCCGTTATGCGCTCCGCGCTCGCCATCTCGCTGCTCGCCGTCATTATGGGCGGCTGCGCCAGCCACGCCGACCGCAATCCGGACGGCACCTGGATCAACCAGACCGCCATCGACGCCGCCGTCAAGCAAGGCAACTTGCGCCAGGCCCTGCTCGCCAATGGCCCCAACCTGGAGTGGAAAATCAACTCCAAGGCCAATCAGGCCATTTACTCCAATGGCTTCGAGCTCGGCGAAGGCAAGATCGTCAGCGCTGCCGAAGGCAAGCTGCATGTCGATTTCTACGGCAACTTCTTCGAAGACCTGAGCGTCAAGGGTGACGAACTGGTCCAGGCGGCCAGCGAGTCAGGCCCTGAACAGCACTTCCAGAAACCCGAAGATCCGGCTCCGGACGGCGCTCAGCCAGGCAGCAGCTTCGAGAAAGCGCTGTATGGCGCCTACATGGGCGGCAAATGGACGGTCGTAGAGGGCGATGGCCAGGGCGGCACCGTGCAATTCATGCCTGACGGCAGTGTGCAGGGGCTTCCGGAAAACGATCGTTACGCGCTCTGCCTGGCAGGCGATTGTGCAGCCATGAGCGGCGAATACGACAGCATGTGGCTGGAGAAAGCCGAGAAAGGCAACCCGTGGATTTTCGCCCGCAAAGGCAAGCAGCTGGAGATATTCCAGGCGGTGAACAACGCTGGCGCCGACCAGATGCCCGAGCTGCGTCCCGGCCCACGTCGCTGGTTGCTCGAACAGCAGTAAGCGATTCAGGTATCAGGAGCGCTCTTCACGGCGCTCCTGATCAACCACCGTTCTAGCCCAGCAACGCCGCATAGCCCGCCCGATAATCCGGGTACATCGGCGCCCATCCCAATGCTCGCGCCCTGGCATTACTGCAACGCTTGCTGCCCACGCGCTGCACGCTGACCTCCTCCGACCACTCGGTCACCCCCAGATACTCACGTATCCACGCCACCACATCGGCCAGCGCGGCCGGATCGTCGTCGACGCCCAGATAGCAACTCTCCAGCGCAACGCCGCGTTGATCCGCCAGCAGCAGGTGCCCGAGCAGACCGGCCGCATCGTCGGCATGAATGCGATTGGCGTAGACCGGCGGATCGATCCTCACGCTGTGCCCCTGACGAACGCGGTTCGACAGGTCACTGCGGCCTGGGCCGTAAATACCGGTCAATCTCACCGCCGTGGCCGGCAGTCCGCTGTTCAGCGCGACCTGCTCGGCTTCCAGCATCACCGTGCCGGTGTAGTTGCCGGGCTCGGTGGCGGAGGTTTCATCCACCCACTCACCATTCTGCTGACCATAAACACCGCTGCTTGAAACAAAGATCAAGCGCTTTGGCCGCTGCCCGGTCTGCTCGAGCCAGCTCAATACGTTACGCAGCCCCTCGACGTAAGCCATCCGGTAACCCGCTTCGTCACGCTGCGAGGGGGTCGCGCAATACACCACATAATCCAGTGCCGCAGCTGGCCAGTGCGCAGGTTTTGGCGTCTCGAACAGATCGCCCGCCACACCGTGAACACCGGCAGGAAGCTCGGAAACAGTGCGCCGCAGCCCATGCACGGTCCAGCCGTGAGGCAGCAGGCGGTTAGCGAGTCGCGAACCAATGTCGCCACAGCCGGCGATCAGAAGTGAGGGAGCTGTCATTCGGTATCTCCAGAAAAGGCAGTGTCAGTATCGTTAAAAACGCTCATCGACAGGCAAGCGTTCGGGCGAATATGTAAAAAAAGATACTGTATTACTTTTGTTAACAAGAACGATTTGCAATAATGGCGGCCCATTCGTTCCCCGTAAGCGCCGACAGCATCACGCGACGCACTGGAACCATCCCCTTTTTCCTCTCAGGTCCGGCCAGCATGAAACGCATTCAATCAATCGCTTCGCCTACCCAGATGCCTCGCCTGCCTCGTGCATGGCGCGGTATCGCAGCCCTTGTCTTGAGCCTGATGTTCGTCCCCATGGCACTTGCGGATCAGTCGGCTCCGACCGCGGCCCCTGCGACCTCAAGCGCACCTGCGGCAACGGCACCTGCTGCACCTGACGCAGCAGCCCCGGTGCAGGCCATGGAGCCTGTCGCCGAAGACAACAGCCTGGGCATGGCGCATGACCTGTCGCCGTGGGGCATGTATCAGAATGCCGACGTCGTGGTCAAAGCGGTCATGATCGGTCTGGCCATTGCCTCGATCATTACGTGGACCATCTGGATCTCCAAGGGTTTCGAGCTGCTGGGTGCCAAGCGCCGGTTGCGCGGCGAAATCGTTAATCTGAAAAAAGCCCGCTCCCTGACTGAAGCGAGCGCCACCGCCAGCAAGGAAGGCACCCTCGCCCACCTGCTGGTGCATGACGCCCTCGAGGAGATGCGCCTTTCGGCCAACAGCCGTGAGCGTGAAGGGATCAAGGAGCGTGTCAGCTTCCGTCTCGAGCGCCTGGTCGCCGCCTGTGGCCGCAACATGAGCATGGGCACCGGCGTGCTGGCGACCATCGGTTCGACTGCGCCGTTCGTGGGCCTGTTCGGTACGGTATGGGGCATCATGAACAGCTTCATCGGCATCGCCAAGACCCAGACCACCAACCTCGCCGTGGTCGCCCCCGGCATCGCCGAAGCCCTTCTGGCCACTGCCCTGGGCCTGGTCGCTGCGATCCCTGCAGTGGTGATCTACAACGTCTTCGCCCGCTCCATCGCCGGTTACAAGGCTCAGGTGTCCGATGCCTCGGCACACGTTCTGCTGCTGGTCAGCCGCGATCTGGATCATCTGCCTGAGCCGTCCGAGCGCAATCAACAACAACCGCACATGGTCAAGGTGGGCTAACACGTGGGCCTGCATCTTAATGAAGGCGGAGACGATCTCGCCGAGAACCATGAAATCAACGTGACGCCGTTCATCGACGTCATGCTGGTGCTGTTGATCATCTTCATGGTGGCTGCGCCGCTGGCGACCGTAGACATCAAGGTTGATCTACCGGCGTCTACCGCCACACCGCAGCCCAGACCCGAGAAGCCGATCTTTCTCAGCGTGAAAACCGACAAGAGCCTGTACCTGGGCGAAGAGAAGGTTGCCCGCGAGCAGATCGGTCAGGTGCTGGACGCCCGCACCAAGGGCAAGAAAGACACCACGATCTTCTTCCAGGCCGACAAGGGCGTGGATTACGGCGATCTGATGGAGGTCATGAACACGCTTCGGGGTGCGGGTTACCTGAAGGTCGGTCTGGTAGGTCTCGAGACGGCTGGTAAGAAATGATCAGTACGCGCCAAAAACTGACGCGCTATAGCGGTAGTCTGTTGTTGGTGCTGGCCGTGCACGCCATCGCAATCATCATTGCCGTTCGCTGGCCCGCCTCTCAGGCGATCGAGCTGCCACCGGCAGCCATGATGGTCGAGCTTGCGCCTCTGCCAGAGCCCGCACCGCCGCCACCACCGAAGGTCGTTCAGCCGCCCCCGCCGCCAGCACCGGAGGAGCCGACACCGGTGCCGGAAGTCGTGCAGGCGCCGAAGCCGGAAATCGTGGTGCCCAAGAAGGTCGAGAAGCCCAAGCCCAAACCGCAGCCGCCAAAGCCGCAGAAGAAGCCTGAGCCGCCCAAGGAGAAGCCTGCTGACGAAAAGCCGGTCGATACACCGCCGACCACGGCGCAACCGGAAAAGCCGGTGGCTCCCAAGCCTGCTCCTGCACCTTCGCCACCCAGCAACGCATTGCCGAACTGGCAGGGCGATTTGCTCGGTCATCTGAGCAAGTACAAGAAGTACCCTGAGGATGCACGCCGTCGTGGCATGCAGGGTGTCGCTCGCTTGCGCTTTGTGGTGGACGCTGACGGCAACGTGCTTTCCTACTCGATTGCCAATAGTTCAGGCAGCCCTTCGCTGGATCGAGCGACCATGGAAATGATCCGTCGCGCTCAGCCTTTGCCCAAGCCGCCGAAGGAAATTCTCAACAACGGCACCATTGAAATCCTCGCACCGTTCGTTTATTCGCTGGATAAACGCTGAATTGTACTTTTGTTACCCATAAGTACTTCTGATAACGTGCGTCTATCGATCGCACCCGCTATGCTGGGGTCGCAACTTCATGGACGCACGTTATGACTCTTACAGAATTGCGCTACATCGTTACGCTCGCCCAGGAGCAGCACTTTGGCCATGCGGCGGAACGCTGCCATGTCAGCCAGCCAACGCTGTCGGTGGGTGTCAAAAAACTCGAAGACGAACTCGGCGTGCTCATTTTCGAGCGCAGCAAGAGCGCTGTGCGCCTGACACCGGTCGGTGAAGGCATCGTTGCGCAGGCGCAGAAAGTGCTGGAGCAGGCCCAGGGTATTCGCGAGCTGGCCCAAGCCGGCAAGAACCAGCTGACCGCCCCGCTGAAAGTCGGCGCGATCTACACCGTCGGTCCCTACCTGTTTCCTCACCTGATCCCGCAACTGCACCGGGTCGCCCCGCAGATGCCGTTGTACATCGAGGAAAACTTCACGCATGTGCTGCGCGACAAGCTGCGTAACGGTGAGCTGGATGCCGTCATCATTGCCTTGCCGTTCAACGAAGCCGACGTACTGACCCTGCCGCTTTACGACGAACCGTTCTCTGTCCTGATGCCGGCCGACCATCCCTGGACTCAGAAAGAGACCATCGATGCCTCGGCGCTCAACGACAAGAGCCTGCTATTGCTGGGCGAAGGTCACTGCTTCCGTGATCAGGTTCTGGAGGCCTGCCCGACGCTGGGCAAAGGCAACGAAGGTGCCAAGCACACGACAGTAGAGTCCAGCTCGCTGGAAACCATTCGGCACATGGTCGCCTCCGGGCTGGGCATTTCGATCCTGCCGCTGTCGGCAGTCGACAGCCATCACTACGCGCCCGGCGTGATCGAAGTGCGCCCACTGACGCCGCCCGTGCCTTTCCGCACGGTCGCCATCGCCTGGCGTGCAAGCTTCCCGAGGCCCAAAGCCATCGAAATCCTCGCTGACTCTGCACGCCTGTGCTCGGTGGCACGTCCGAAAACAGTCGCTAGCTAGGCAGAACAGAAATGAGCGAGCTTTCCAGGGTCTCGGTCACGGCGCTCAAGGGTGTCGGCGAAGCGATGGCAGAAAAGCTGGCCAAGGTCGGGCTGGAAACCCTGCAGGACGTGCTGTTCCATCTGCCGCTGCGTTATCAGGACCGCACGCGCATCGTACCGATCGGTGCGTTGCGTCCTGGTCAGGATGCCGTCATCGAAGGCGTGGTCAGCGGTGCCGATGTGGTGATGGGCAAGCGTCGCAGTCTGCTGGTACGGCTGGGCGACGGCACCGGGGTCGTCAGCCTGCGCTTCTACCACTTCAGCAACGCCCAGAAAGAAAGCATGAAGCGTGGCACGCACCTGCGTTGCTTCGGCGAAGCGCGTCCCGGTGCTTCCGGACTGGAAATCTATCACCCGGAATATCGGGCGATTACCGGTGATGAGCCCGCGCCTGTCGAACAGACCCTCACGCCGATCTACCCGACGACCGAAGGCCTGACCCAACAGCGTCTGCGCCAGTTGTGCCAGCAGAGCCTGGCGATGCTCGGCCCCAAAAGTCTGCCGGACTGGCTGCCTGACGAGCTGGCCCGCGATTATCAGCTGGCGCCGCTGGACGATGCGATCCGTTACCTGCATCACCCACCCGCCGATGCCGACGTGGAGGAGCTCGCCCTCGGGCATCACTGGGCGCAGCACCGGCTGGCGTTCGAAGAACTGCTGACTCACCAGCTTTCCCAGCAGCGCCTGCGTGAAAGCCTGCGTTCACAGCGCGCACCGGCATTGCCCGTTGCGAAAAAGCTGCCGAAACAGTTTCTCGCCAACCTCGGCTTTGCCCCCACCGGCGCGCAGCAGCGTGTCGGCAAGGAAGTGGCCTATGACCTGAGTCAGCCCGAGCCGATGCTGCGGCTTATTCAGGGCGATGTGGGGTCGGGCAAGACCGTGGTCGCCGCGCTGGCAGCCTTGCAAGCACTGGAAGCAGGTTATCAAGTGGCGCTGATGGCGCCCACCGAGATTCTCGCCGAGCAGCACTACATCAACTTCCAGCGCTGGCTCGAGCCCTTGGGCGTGGGCGTGGCATGGCTGGCGGGCAAGCTCAAGGGCAAGGCGCGCGTCGCGTCTCTGGAGCAGATCGCCGGTGGCACACCCATGGTGGTCGGCACCCATGCGCTGTTTCAGGACGAAGTGCAGTTCAAGAACCTGGCGCTGGTGATCATCGACGAGCAACACCGGTTCGGCGTGCAGCAACGCCTGGCGCTGCGCAAAAAAGGGGTTGGCGGTCTGATGTGCCCGCATCAGCTGATCATGACTGCCACACCGATCCCGCGCACGCTGGCCATGAGCGCCTACGCCGATCTGGACACGTCGATCCTCGACGAACTGCCGCCGGGCCGGACGCCAGTCAATACCGTGCTGGTTGCCGATAGCCGCCGCCTGGAAGTCGTTGAGCGGGTGCGCGCCGCGTGCGCAGAAGGTCGCCAGGCCTATTGGGTGTGCACGCTGATCGAAGAATCCGAAGAGCTGACCTGCAAGGCCGCTGAAACCACGTACGAAGAATTGAGCAGTGCGTTGGGTGACGTGCGCGTCGGACTGATTCACGGGCGTATGAAGCCCGCAGAAAAAGCCGCGATCATGGCCGAGTTCAAGCAGGGTGCACTGCAATTGCTGGTGGCCACGACGGTCATCGAAGTCGGTGTCGACGTGCCGAACTCCAGCCTGATGATCATCGAGAACCCCGAGCGCCTCGGCTTGGCGCAACTGCACCAGCTACGCGGCCGCGTCGGGCGCGGCAGCGCGGTGAGTCATTGTGTGCTGCTCTACCATCCGCCGCTTTCACAGATCGGACGGCAACGACTGGGCATCATGCGCGAAACCAACGATGGTTTCGTCATCGCCGAAAAAGACCTCGAACTGCGTGGCCCCGGTGAGATGCTCGGCACCCGACAAACGGGCCTTCTGCAATTCAAGGTCGCCGACCTGATGCGTGATGCGGATCTGCTGCCGGCCGTACGCGACGCGGCTCAGGCCCTGTTGGAGCGCTGGCCCCAACATGTCAGCCCCCTGCTCGACAGATGGCTGCGTCATGGCCAACAGTATGGCCAGGTGTGATGCAGGCTACGCTTTATAAACCGCGTGCGACCCAAATCGAATAACGTGGTTATACTTCAGAAAATGTAGGAATTTGGACATAGCTCATGACAGAAGTCGCCCACGTCAATGATCCGCACCATGCGCCGCCGGTAATCCGACAGCTGCTTGAAAAATTGGCTATCAGCTACAACGAAGTCGTGGACGAAAAGACCCTCCCTCCAGCGCGCAAGGTGCAGGCCGTGCTGGTCGAGGATGCTGTCGGTGCGTTGCTTATCCTGTTTCCGCAAAGCCAGTTGCTCGACCTCTCCCGCATCACCGAGCTGACCGGCCGCCAACTGACCGCTGTGCCGCATGATCGTTTGCAGCGCATGCTCACCAAGCACAACCTGCAAGTGCTGCCGGGGGTCCCGGCACTGACTAGCTCACCGTGCCTTTACGACAAACATCTGCTGGACGAGCCCATGCTGCTGGTGGGCTCGGGCGAGCCAGGCGTGCTGCTGGAAATCAGCAATGATGCGTTCAAAGTCATGGTGAACAAGGCCAGTGCGGCGAACTTCGGCGAGCCGCTGGCGAAGATTCATCCCAATCTTGATCGTCCTCACGACGATCCGGCAGAAATCACTCAGGCCATGCATGTCTTCACGGCGCGCCGCATCCAGCAGCGCCTGGAAGCGACTCTGGAGATTCCACCGCTGGCCGGCACTGCGCAGAAAATCATCAAACTGCGTGTCGACCCTGACGCAACCATCGATGACATCACCGGCGTCGTCGAAACCGATCCTGCGCTGGCCGCTCAGGTCGTCAGCTGGGCCGCTTCGCCGTATTACGCGTCGACTGGCAAGATTCGCTCTGTCGAAGACGCAATCGTCCGTGTACTGGGCTTCGATCTGGTGATCAATCTGGCGCTGGGCCTTGCATTGGGTAAAACCCTGAGCCTGCCCAAGGATCAGCCGCAACAGACCACGCCGTACTGGCAGCAATCCATTTACACCGCTGCCGTCATCGAAGGCCTGACCCGCGCCATTCCGCGCGCCAGCCGTCCGGAGGGTGGCCTGAGCTACCTCGCCGGTTTGCTGCACAACTTCGGTTACCTGCTGCTGGCGCACGTGTTTCCACCGCACTTCACCCTGATTTGCCGCCAACTGGAAGTGAACCCGCATTTGCACCACAGCTTTATCGAGCAGCACCTGCTGGGCATCAGCCGCGAGCAGATCGGTGCGTGGCTGATGCGCTACTGGGACATGCCGGATGAGCTCGCCATCGCGCTGCGCTTCCAGCACGACCCGCACTACAAGGGTGAGCATCACGTCTATGCCAACCTGGTCTATCTGGCGGTGCGACTGCTGCGAGCCAACGGTATCGGCTCCGGTCCCGAACAGGATATCCCGGACGAACTGTTCGAACGCCTGGGCCTGACCCGCGACAAGGCCAACGAATCGGTGAAAAAGGTGCTCGAGGCCGAGGTGCTTCTGCGCGAACTGGCGTCACAGTTCAGCAAGTAACCTGCGGATGTAACGTACGAATAGTGCCGAAGGCTCCGGCCTTGGCACTCTCCCCTCGAACCTTAGAAAGGCTCGCCTTCAACCCCCGGCAGGTGCTCATCCAGGCGTAGCCATGGAAGCCGGTTCTCTATCCAGATGTGTCGAGAGGGCGCAGCCAGCTCAGGTTGGTCAAGCGTCGCAATGGTGACGTCGATCTCGTCCGGGCTGTTGCGCGTGAACAACGCCAGCTGAGCGCCGCACTTGCTGCAGAAATAGCGGACGCAGCTGGATGCAGAGTCATAAGCGCAGGGGCTGCCCGTCAGCCACGTGAACGACGCCAGCGGCACACTTATCCAGGTGACGACCGTTGCACCCGAGGTGCGTCGACAGATGGAGCAATGACAGTGAGCGATGTCCCGCAACGGCGCATCGAACTGATAACGCAGCCCGCCGCAATGGCAGCCACCCGAGTGTATCTCGCTCATCCGTGCTTCTCCCGTTCATGCCCATAATCCCTGTGACAATAAAATTCCGGCAACTGCCGAATGAAAGCTCGGTGAAAGCTTGGCCAATTAGCATCAGCTCACTTCCGGCAAAAAGACCGGTTAGCCAGGAACGGACTCCAAGGTGTTTCAGGCCCAATTAACAACAATAATGGTGATTCCGATGCTTGCTGACTTCTCGCTCCACACTCTCCTTGCGCCCCCACTCCACGTACCGATCTGCTGAGCTGACTCGTTCATTTCACGTTCTGTAGCCGTATGACGTCTGGAGTATTCCCATGCTGACTTTCCTTGGCTTTGCCATGGTTATTGCGTTCATGTACCTGATCATGAGCAAGCGCCTGACTGCGCTGATCGCCCTGATCCTGGTTCCGATCATCTTCGCCCTGTTCGGTGGCTTCGCGTCGCAGATCGGTCCGATGATGCTGGCAGGTATCACCAAGCTGGCGCCGACCGGCGTGATGCTGATGTTCGCCATTCTGTACTTTGCGCTGATGATCGACTCAGGCCTGTTCGACCCGGCCGTGCGCAAGATCCTGAAAATGGTCAAGGGCGACCCGATGCGCATTTCGGTCGGCACCGCCGTGCTGGCGCTGGTGGTGTCCCTCGACGGTGACGGCGCGACCACCTACATGATCTGCGTTGCCGCCATGCTGCCGCTGTACAGCCGCGTGGGCATGAGCCCGCGCATCATGGCCGGCCTGATCATTCTCGCCGGCGGCGTGATGAACATGACCCCTTGGGGCGGCCCGACCGCTCGTGCGGCCAGCGCCCTGCACGTCGATGCCTCCGACATCTTTGTACCGATGATCCCGGCCATGCTGGCAGGTGTGATCGCGATCCTGGCGATTGCCTACTTCTACGGCAAACGCGAACGTGCCCGACTGGGTGAACTGCACCTGCAGGGTGATGAAGTCGACCACAGCGAAATCAGCGTCTCGCAATTCCCTGACGCGCGCCGTCCAAAGCTGATCTGGTTCAACGCCGCCCTGACCCTGGCACTGATGGTCGCCCTGATCATGGGCCTGCTGCCGCTGCCGGTCCTGTTCATGATCGCGTTCAGTATCGCGATGATCATCAACTACCCGAACCTGCAGGACCAGAAGGACCGCGTATCGGCCCACGCCGGTAGCGTACTGGCGGTGGTCGGCCTGATCTTCGCCGCGGGGATCTTCACCGGCATCCTGTCCGGCACCGGCATGGTCGACGCGATGTCGAAAAGCCTGCTGGCCGTGATCCCGGATGCGCTGGGCCCGTACCTCGCCGTGATCACCGCGCTGGTGAGCATGCCGTTCACCTTCTTCATGTCCAACGACGCGTTCTACTACGGCGTACTGCCAGTGCTGTCCGAAGCCGCTGCCCACTACGGCATCAGCCCGGTGGAAATGGCCCGCGCCTCGATCGTCGGTCAGCCGGTCCACCTGCTCAGCCCGCTGGTGCCTTCGACCTACCTGCTGGTGGCTCTGGCCGGTATCGAGTTCGGCGACCACCAGCGCTTCACCCTCAAATGGGCGATTCTGGTGTGCATGTGCATTCTGGTTGCCGCGCTGCTGATGGGGATCTTCCCGCTTTATAGCAGCATGTAAGCTTCTTTGGCTGACCCAAGGCTCGCCGTCGACTTGATCGTTGACGGCGAGTTTTTGCGTTTGGACGGTCAATTGGTTGAGGGCCGATACTGCAACGCCTCGGCCAGATGGCTGCGGTTGATCGCATCCACCTGCTCCAGGTCCGCCAAAGTCCGCGCCACCTTCAGCAATCGATGCGCCGAGCGCAACGACAGGGTCAGACGCTCGCACGCCGTCTCCAGCCAGCTTTCATCGACACTGGACAGCGCGCAGTACTCACGCAGCCCCGGCAGATCGAGAAACGCATTGGCACAGCCCTGACGACGTTGCTGACGGTGTCTCGCCTCAGCGACCACAGCTGCGGCACTGGCGGTGTTTTCACTGGTGGTCGGGTCAGGGTTGAGGGCGGTAGCTTCGCGGGCGACGGTCAGGTGCAGGTCGATCCGGTCCAGCAGCGGGCCGGACAACTTGTTGCGATAGCGCTGCACCTGCTCAGTGGAACAGCGGCAGCGCCCGGTCGGCTCACCGAGATAGCCACAGGGACACGGGTTCATCGCCGCCACCAACTGGAACCTCGCCGGAAAGCGCACGCGATCCCGCGCCCGG
This sequence comes from Pseudomonas sp. ICMP 10191, assembly GCF_001467335.1. NCBI lineage: Bacteria > Pseudomonadati > Pseudomonadota > Gammaproteobacteria > Pseudomonadales > Pseudomonadaceae > Pseudomonas > Pseudomonas sp. ICMP 10191. Next base: position 71,481 of record NZ_LKGW01000035.1, on the reverse strand, counting down.
GAAATCACGATATGCCCGGACTCCAGCGGCTCGCGCAAAACCTCCAGCACGCGGCGGTCGAACTCCGGCAGCTCATCAAGGAATAGAACGCCGTGATGCGCCAACGTGATTTCGCCAGGTTGCGGACGACTGCCACCGCCTACCAACGCCGGCCCGGACGCCGAGTGATGCGGCTGGCGAAACGGCCGCTGCGGCCAACTGGTCAGCGGCACCTGGCTGGCAACCGACTGAATCGCCGCCACCTCCAGCGCTTCGTGCTCGTCCAGCGGTGGCAACAAACCCGGCAGGCGACTGGCGAGCAGTGTCTTGCCGGTGCCAGGCGGCCCGCTGAACAGCAGGTTATGCGCACCGGCAGCGGCGATTACCAAGGCACGCTTCGCTGCGGTCTGGCCCTGCACTTCGCTTAAGTCCGGATATGGCTTGGGCTGATGCAGCAAGCCGCTGGACTGATACGGCGCAATCACCGTGCGCCCGTTGAAATGCGCAACCAGCTCCAGCAAGTGACTCACCGCAATCACCCGCAACCCCGACGCCAAACATGCTTCCTCGGCGTTCACCGCCGGAATGATCAGCGTCCGCTCCGCCGCACGTGCCGCCAGCGCAGCAGGCAGCACACCCTGAATCGGCCGAATCGCCCCCGACAACGCCAACTCGCCCAGGCATTCAACATCCTGCAACGCAACCAACGGCACCTGCCCGCTGGCGGCCAGCAAACCCAGCGCAATCGCCAGATCAAACCGCCCGCCATCCTTGGGCAAATCAGCCGGGGCAAGGTTGAGCGTGATCCGCCGCGCCGGAAAATCCAGCCCGGAATTGAGAATGGCGCTGCGCACCCGGTCCTTGCTCTCCTTCACCGCCCCCTCCGGCAACCCCACCAGCGTCAGGGCCGGCAGGCCGTTGGCCAGATGCGCTTCAACAGTAACCGCCGGGGCTTCCACCCCGACCTGGGCACGACTATGGACGATAGCCAGCGACATGGATCATTCCTTGATATGAGCGATGGGCGGGTATCGTGCTTTATTTGTGGGATGGGGGTGAGGGGGGAATGGATACAGGGTGTGAGTGGGGCGAGAACGACGGATATATATTTGGGTTGCGTAGAAATGCCATAAACATTGCTTTAAATGCTGAAACACACCTAGCAGGAGCATTGATATGAGCATCCGCCTTGCCCTTCTCGAGGACTCGCTGCAGATAGCGACGATTCATCTGGAGTCATGGAGAAGTGTCTATGAGGGCATCATTCCCTCTGCCTATATCAATCGGATAACGCTTGAGGCGAGGCTGTCTCATTGGACCAAGGAGATCGCTTCGGGCGAATCGGACCTGTACGTCAAAGTCGACAGGTTAGACCGGGTCTTGGGCTGGATGGCCACGGGGGCTGACAGGGAACATCCCGAAGACCGCGGCGTCGCGGAAATACAGGCCATCTATATCAGCCCAACGCACACACGCCAGGGCATTGGGCGAGAGCTGTTCGACCATGTGATGCCTCTCTTTCAATCCGCTGGCCGCACCAGAGTTGTCGTCTGGGTGCTGGAGAGCAATGTCCCTGCCATTGATTTCTACCATCAGCGAGGGTTCGCAAAAGAGCCGATCAACACCAAGACGATCGAACGAGACAATGCCAGGTTGGTCGAGATCAAACTTGAACAGCTCATCACGACACCGTCCTCAACGGTGCCCTGCTCACCTTAGTCAAGCCTGCCCCTCAATAAGCACTCCCCGTAGGCCGCACCACAATCTCGCTCACATCCACACCATCCGGCTGCTCGATCGCGTAAACAAGCGCACGTGCGATCGCATCCGGCTCCAGCGCAACCTTTCGAAATGCTTTCATCGCTTCGCGCGCGGTCTCGTCGGAAATCGAGTCGGCCAGCTCTGATTCGACCACGCCGGGGCAGACGACGGTGACGCGGATCTTGTCGGTTTCCTGCCGAAGACCATCGGAGATGGCTCTGACGGCAAACTTGGTAGCGCAATACACCGCCGCGGTCGGGGAAACGGCGAGGCCGCCGATGGACGAGATGTTGATGATCTGGCCGTGCCCTTGCGCTTGCATACTTGGCAGCACGGCGGCGATGCCGTGCAGTACGCCGCGCACGTTGACGTCGAGCATCTGGTTCCACTCTGCGATGTTCAGTGCGGCGAGCGGCGACAGGGGCATGACGCCGGCGTTGTTGATGATCACGTCGATCTTGCCGAACGCGTGTTTGGCGAAGTCGGCAAAGGCTTGCATGTCGAGCGCATCGGTCACGTCCAGCGCGCGGAAGCCTGCCGAGCCGCCCTGCGCTTCGATGTCTGCCGCCAACGTCTGCAGACGCTCGATGCGCCGAGCGCCCAGCACCACGTGTGCGCCCTTGGCGGAGATGAGTCGGGCGGCAGCTTCGCCAATGCCGCTGCTGGCACCTGTGATCAGTACGACCTTGCCTTGAATGTTCGACATGACTGGCTTTCCTCGTGAGTCATCGTTGGCTCAGTTTCAGCACGCGGCTCAAACTGATTGCGATGGCCATGCTACGAGTCGCTCATCACTGCGCGCATGCCGATACCTGCGCGACACTTGCCTATTCCTGTCTGTGGGTCTGCCTTACGCTGAATCGCCGCGCAATGGCCGCTATGATGGCGTTCGATGCAAAGGAAAGGCGTGCAGCAACACTGACTTTGGGACGGGGTTCTTCATGGATACACACAATGCCGCGAGCGCTCCGGGCACCGATGTTTGCCGGGCTGAAATCATCCAGTTGCTGACGCAGCGCTTTGCGGCTCCCGGTGTTTATGAAACCGCTATTGCACCGCTGCACGTTATCCGCTGCGACGCGCCGTCCGAGCTGATTCATGCGCTGCATCGGCCAGCCCTTTGCGTGATCGTTCAAGGTCGCAAGGAGGTTGCGCTGGGCGATGAGCAGTATGTGTACGACCCGCTCAACTACCTGGTCGTCGCGGTGACTGTGCCGGTCGCCGGACGCGTGCTTGAAGCGAGTGGCGAAGCTCCCTATCTGTGTATTCGTCTGGATTTCGAGCCTGCGCACATCGCCCAGCTCATTGCGGAGGCGCCCCTGAACGGCGTTCCGGACGAGCCGCAGCGGGGCCTGTTTCTTGAGCCGATGGATCAGCCATTGCTGGAGACGGTGTTGAGGCTGGTGCGCCTGCTCGACACCCCTCGCGACATCGGCATGCTCGCGCCCCTTGCACTTAGGGAGCTCTACTACCGGCTGCTACGCGGCAACAATGGGCGGCGACTCTACGAAATCGCGGTCGGGGATTCGCAGACGCATCGCGTTACGCGGGCGGTCGACTGGCTGAACAGTCATTACACAGAGCCGCTGCGCATCGACGAGCTGGCGCGCATGGCCAACCTGGGGAATTCGACGCTGCACCACCGATTCAAGGCGTTGACGGCCATGAGCCCGTTGCAGTATCAGAAAAAGCTGCGCCTGCAAGAAGCTCGACGGCTGATCATCAATGAAGGCCTGGACGCCTCCAGCGCCTGCTATCGCGTCGGCTATGAAAGCCCTTCGCAATTCAGCAGGGAGTACAGCCGCCAGTTTGGCTGCCCGCCCTCAACAGATCTCAGTAGAGTGCGGCAGATCGGCTGACCTCCCCGTCCGGCATCAGCGACCGGGCGCGGCCAACCGCGCATATTGGTCCTGACTGATCCACCCGGTAAACGAGCGATCATTGGCACTGATGAACTCGACCTGAGCCGCGCCATCCTTGAATGCCAGAACCCCGACTACGTCATCCTTGACGATATAAGCGCCTCGGGTGGCCTTGGCATTCGGCGTTTTCTGCAGCCAGGCCTTGTCCGCGGTGACGGTCACCAGACCGACCCACTGTTTGCTGGCGGTCCGGGTCAGATCCATGCCGGTGACGATGTCCGGTACCAACACGTTCATACAGCCAGGATGCTGCTGGCCTTGCTCTATCGTCAGAACCACGCCATCAGCCGAGGCCTTTAGTGTTCCTGGGTAGACGTCATCAAGCCAGGACGACACCGCTGCGCCCTTCCCGGCCTCGACCTTGCCTTGCAGATAGAACGCACAGCTGAATGCCTCGCCGCGCGTCTCCGAGTAATAACCCTCGACTTGATGATCAGGCGTCACGGCCAGCATCAACTGCTCGTATTTGCCGGAATGCAGTGCCGAGTCCTGAGCGAAAACCGACGTGCCAACACACAGCAATAGAGTTGCGGCCAGAGACCAGCGAGTAAGGGGACGTTTGTCAGTCATGCTTCCATCCATAGAACGTTCGAGTAGCCGGGAAGAGTGGCCAGTCCATGACTGGCGCGCCGAGTCGTTAGCGTATTTCGGCGCGCAACTGTATCACTGAAATCAGGGGCGATTCATGGCTGCGACGCGAAGGCCAGTACACGTTTGAGCATCTCGTCACAGGCGTCAAGTTGCGCGACGCTGATGAACTCGTCCGGCTTGTGCCCCTGCTCCATGCTGCCCGGCCCGCAGACCACTGCCGGGATGCCTGACTGGTCGAACAACCCGCCTTCGGTTCCGAACGCCACCGTGCCGAACGCCCGGGAGCCGCAAAAACCGGCAATCAATTCCGCCGCATGGCTGTGCTGGGGAATATCCAGTCCCGGATAGCTCGACAATTCAGTGAAGCGAATCTCGCTCCGGGCACTGACCGCCTGCATGGCCGGCAACAGTTTTTGCGCGGCGTAGGTGTGCATAGAAGTGACGATCTGCTGCGGGTCCAGGGTGGGGAGCGCACGCACTTCGAAATCGAAACGACACTGTTCGGGCACAATGTTCAACGCCGTGCCGCCGCTGATTACGCCGGTCTGAATGGTCGAAAACGGCGGATCAAAGCGCTCGTCAAGGGCATCAGCTGCCCGTAATGCTTCGCCCAGGCGACCCAGTTCACCGATCAACTGCGCCGCATACTCAATGGCGTTGACGCCACTGGGCGCGTGGGCCGAGTGGCAGGCAGCACCCTGTACATCGCAGCGCACCGCGACCTTGCCTTTGTGGCCGAGTACCGGCTTCAGCTCCGTGGGTTCGCCAATCACGCATAGCATCGGCTTCACCGGCCGCGACCGCAGCGATGCCAGTAACGAGCGTACGCCCAGGCAACCCACTTCCTCGTCGTAGGACAGCGCGATATGCACCGGCATGTGCAGCGATGCCTGGGTCAGCGCCGGAACCAGCGCCAGCACGCAGGCAATGTAGCCTTTCATGTCCGCAGTGCCACGGCCGTAGAGTTTGCCATCCGCTTCGCTCAGTTCGAACGGCGGGAACGTCCATGGCTGGCCGTCGACCGGCACCACATCAGTGTGGCCGGACAATACGATGCCTGGCACGTCAGCCGGGCCGATGGTGGCGAACAGATTGGCCTTGGTTTTCTGCGCGTTGTAGATCAACTCGCAGGAGACGCCGAAGCGCTCGAGGTATTCACCCACAAAGTCGATCAGGGCCAGATTCGATTCGCGACTGGTGGTGTCGAAGGCCACCAGCCGCGCCAACAGCTCGCGGCTGGAGCTCATCGCTCGTCTCCCGGTACGCCGTAGCCTGGTGCGCCAGCCGGGTTCAGCGCGCGGTCGAGGTAATCCTGCATTTGCGGCTGGTAGGCCTGCCAAAGACTTTTCAGCTCGCCTAGCGGGTCGTGCTCGGCCCAGTCGACGCGCAGATCGACGATGGGCCAGGACTGCTCGCCCACGACTTTCAGCGCCGCCGAATGGACCGGCCCTGCTTCGCCGCCTGCTGCCAGACCGGCCTGCATCGCCTGTAGCAGACGCTCGGCCAGGTGCCCGGTTGCCTGCTCGAAGCACTGAATCATCGCGTCGATGACTGCCTGGCTCGCCAGCATGTTGCCAGCCACCACGCACTGATCGCCGCTGCCCGCGTTGTTGATGCCCAGTGTTTCGCTACCACTGAAATGCGCGACTCGCCCCTGATGATCAATCGCCGTGATCTGCCGATACTCGCTGAACGGGCTGGCGTTCATGACCTGGTCCAGCGCTTGAGAGGCAGACATGCCCTGCTCCATCAGGTCCAGCGTTTGCGGTCCCAGGGCCGGCAGTGTGATGTTCTGCGACGACACCGCGCCGACACCCGCACGCAGCCAGGGGCAACGCGCGCCTACGGCAATGCTCGACGAGCTGATGGCAATGCCCAGCTGGCCGGTTTTGGCACAGCGGGCGGCAATGGAAAAAGTCATGGGCAACAGTCCTTATTCAGGGATCACGGCGATCACGTCGATTTCCATCAGCCATTGCGGCTGCCCCAGCGCCGACACCACCAGCCCGGTGGAGATCGGGAACACGCCTTTCAGCCACTTGCCCACTTCGTGATAGACCGGCTCGCGGTAGCGCGGGTCGGTGATGTAAGTGGTGGTCTTGACGATGTGCGACAAGTCACTGCCCGCCTCTTCGAGCAATTGTTTGACGTTTTTCATCGCCTGCTGCGCCTGTGCAGCCGGATCACCGAGGCCGACCAGATTACCGTCGAAATCGGTGCCGACCTGGCCCCTGACGTACACGGTATTGCCCGCGCGCACCGCCTGACACAGGTCGTTGTTCAGGCTTTGATTGGGGTAGGTGTCCTTGGTGTTGAACATGCGGATACGAGTATGAGTCGGCGTAGTCATGGGTAACTCCTGTGGGCATTGAGCGCGATGATCAACCGTTGACGTTGCGCAACGGCACGACGGGGGCCGCACGTTTGCCGGCGTCATAGGAACGGTATTTGTGCTGCGTGGCGATCTGATCGGCGACGTGTTTGGCGTCGTGCCATACGCCCCAGATAAACGCGGAGCCGCGGCGCGACAGCCATGGCAGGCCGACGAAGTACAGGCCTTGCTCGCAGGACACGCCGCGCTGGTGACGAGGTTTGCCTTTGCTGTCGAAGGCATCGACCTGCAGCCAGCTGTAATCCAGGGCATAGCCGGTGGCCCAGATGATCGACGTGACGCCTGACTCGATCAGGTCCAGCTCGCTGAGCGGATGGGTGATGCACGGCGCATCCGCCACGCGTTCACGGGCCGACGGCTCCAGCGGCAGGTCCAGGCCGTTGCGTGCGGCGTAGGCATCAGCGGCATCGAGCAGCGACAGGTAGTTCGCGTCGCCACTGTCGAGGTTGCTCACCAGATCGTTCTGGAAGTGCACCTTGTTGCCGACGAAGCTTTCGGTCAGGCCCACGAGGTTCATTCCGGCCTGAGCCAGCCGGCGGAAGTCGACCGTGTAGCCGCCCCTTGCACCACTGACCGCAATGGTCACGTGTTCCTTGCCGGGCTGCATGGTTTCGCTGTCCCACAACCCCAGCACACCCATCCACCAGCAGAAGTCCCGGCCGCGATAGGCGCGCGGCGGACGGTCGTGAGGGCCGACCGACAAGTACACTTTGCGACCCGAGAGCAGCAGCTCCTCGGCGATTTGCACACCCGAGGAACCAGCGCCGACCACCAGTACGCCGCCCTCGGGCAGTTGTTGCGGATTGAAATAGTGCGCCGAGTGGATCTGATGAAGCGCCTCGTTAACCGGCGCAATCGGCGGGATGACCGGTTTCTGGAACGGCCCTGTCGCCGAGATCAGATGATTGACCACATAGGTGCCGGCACTGGTTTCGACGGTAAAGCCTGCACGCCCGGTATTGCGGGTAACGCGCTTGACCTCGACGCCGGTCTTGATCGGCGCATTGAATTTGCGGGCATAGCGCTCGAAGTACTCGGCCACTTGCTCCTTGCCCGCAAACCCGTCCTGATCCATGGCGAATTCAAGGCCGGGAAACCGGTCATGCCAGGCCGGACCGTTGGCTACCAGCGAGTCCCAGCGGCCACTGCGCCACGCCTCGGCAACGCGGTGTTTTTCAAGCACCAGGTGCTCGATGCCAAGACGGCTCAGGTGTTCGCTGGTGGCCACTCCGGCCTGTCCTGCACCTACGACGAGCGTATCGATTTCTATGATTTTTTCTGTCATCTCGGCATCCCTCGACAGGTGGCTTACGACCTGTTGGACGTAATGAAAAGTGTTGAAACGTCGATGCGCGGGCGCAAAAAGCCCTACGCCATCCGCAGACGCGCATCCAGTCAGTAGCAGGGGCGATCAGTCGACCAAAGAGGGGTCAGCCTGAATCATCAGCAGTTTCATTTCCTCGAAGTGCTGATGAGAGAAATCCGTAATCTTCTGCCAGTCACGGGCGGTCTTCTCGGCGACATCGTCCGCCAGCACCTTGAGCGGCTGGCCGGTGGACCAGGCCGTCACCAGAATCTGGCAAGCGCGCTCCAGGGTCCAGATGTCATCGAAGGCTTCGCCAACGGTGGGCGCGGTGACGATCACACCGTGGTTGCCCATCAACAAGCGGCTCTTGTCCTCCAGCAAACCGGCCAGTCGAGCGCCCTCGGCGGTCGTGTCGGCCATGCCGCCGTAAAGCTCGTCTACCGCGATGCGGTTGAAGTAGCGCGCAGTGTTCTGATCGATGGGCGGAATATGCGGCTTGGCCAGGCACGCCACGGCTGTGGTGTAGACCGGGTGCAAGTGCAGCACCACGCGCGCATCGGGCAGACGCTGGTGGACCTGGCCGTGAATGGACCATGCCGTCGCATCGACATCAGGGCGATGCGCCGCGTCGGCATCATCGGCGTCGAGCAGCAACAGATCGCTGGCACGTATGCGTGAAAAATGTTTCCACTTCGGGTTGAGCAAAAACTGTTTGCCATCCGCCGAAATGGCCGCGCTGAAGTGGTTGGCGACCGCTTCATGCATACCCAGATGGGCGATGATGCGGAACGTCGCGGCCAGGTCTATGCGCGTCTGCTCTTCGAAATTAAGGGCCATGCTAATTGCTCTCCGGTCGAGCGTGCCTGCCGAACCTGCCAGGCACGTCCTTTGGTTGTCAGGGCTTGGGCATCAGGGCGGCGATGTCATCGGCTGTCGGTGCCTGGAACTTGTATTTCTCCAGCAACGCGGCGTATTCCGGGGTCTTGCTGTACTTCTCAAGGCCGTCTTCCAGGGCCTTGCGGACCTCGTCGTTGCCCTTCTTCACGCCAAAGCCGTTGAGCACCGGGTAAATCAGGGTTTCGGAAGAAATCACCACCCGGCTACCCAGTTTTTCGACCACGCCGCGGGCGACGGCTGCGTCAGTGATCTGCGCTTCGACGGCATGGGCCAGCATGGCCTGGGTGGTCTGTGGGTCGGTGCCGTACTCGCTGATGGCGATTGGTTGCAGGCCGTTCTTCACGCAGTAGTCGGTCGAGAGTTTCTGCAGTTGTTGCAGCCAGGAAGTGGCCGCCATGGAGCCGATCTTGTGGCCACAGAAGTCCTCTGGCGTCTTGGGCTGATAGTCGCTGCCCTTGACCGACAGAATCGCCTCGCCGCTTTTCAGGTAAGGAATCATGTCGATGACTTTCAGGCGGTCGACGGTGATGTACATCGACGAGTTGGTGATGTCGAAACGTCCGCCCTGCAGCCCGCCGATCAGATTGGGAAAGCGCGTGTCGATGTTCTCGGCCTTGAGCCCCATGACCTTTGCCAGGCCGTCGAGAAACTCGATGTCGAAACCGGCGGGACGGTTCTTGTCCATGTATTCATAGGGGAAGAACGTCATGTCCGAGCCGGCGATGATCTTGCCGGGCTGCTGGAAAGCCGAAGCGGCAGACGAGGACATGGCAACCACCGCGCCCAGCAAAGCCAGGGCTACGGGACGAACAATCAGAGCTGACAGCTTCATAGGTATTCCTCGTGGAGTCATGGAGATCAGGCAACGGCGGCGTCTTTTCCGGCTTGCTGCACGAAAAATGAAGCACCCTTGGGTTTCTGCGGCAGGCGGATATGGTTCTCGGTGCTGCGTACCAGACCGCTCTCCTGGCCAGCGACCATCAACCCGGCATGCTCGCTGGGCAAGGGGTTCTCACCGAACGGCAATGCGTCTTCAGCCGCATAGACGCTGATGAACAGCGTGCGCGGGAACTCGGTTTCGTTGGGGCTTGAAGCATGCAGCAGGCGTGTGTGCATGAAGCACACCGAGCCCGACGGGCCATAGCAGGCGACCGGTTGCTGGCAATGCTGTTCAACCACCGCATCTTCCACGGCACCGGTGAAACGCTCGTTCTGCCAATGCGACCAAAGCGCCTGCTTATGGCTGCCCGGCGCGACGTTCAGCGGGCCGTTTTCGGGGGTCACATCGCTGATCATCAGCAACGCGGTAACCAAGTCATCGTTGCTGTGCGGTGTGAAGAGGAAGTCCTGATGCCACTTCACCTGAGTCGCGGTGTGCGGCAGCTTGGAGTTGATCTTGCTGTGATGAAAACGGGTGCCATTGCCGCCGATCAGCTGCGCCGCGATGGCTGCCATCCGTGACTGGAATGCTGCGTGCTGGTAGGCCGGCGAGATCTCCGTGGGCGAAGCCACGCGGCGCAGCGACGGGTGATCCGGCCGATGATCGCTTTCGATGTCGAAGCGCGGACGTCCGTCCTGAGTCTGCCCCCAGGCCTGACTCTGACTGCGGCTGTCGTCGACCCACTGGTCGAAGTCCTGCTGAAGCGCTGCCACTTCATCGGCTGCCAGCACGCCCTCCACTACCAGAAAACCCTGCTCGTGAAACTGGTCAATCTGCCATTGCTCGATCATGTTCTTCTCCTTTTCAACAAGGCCTCAGGCCAGTGAGACATCTTTAAGAAAGGCTTCAACGCGGGGGTGCTGGCCGTCGCGTAGCGCCTGGGGTTTGTCATCGCAGATCACGCGTCCCTTCTCCATAAAGACGATGCGGTCAGAGACCTTGAAGGCGAAGTTCATTTCATGGGTCACGATGACCATCGTGATGCCTTCCTGGGCCAGGGTTTCAATGACCTGCAACACCTCGTTGACCTTCTCCGGGTCAAGCGCCGAGGTGGGCTCGTCGAACAGCATGATTTGCGGGCGCATCATCAGGGCGCGAGCGATGGCGACACGTTGCTGCTGGCCACCCGACAACTGATGCGGGTATTTCCAGGCGTGCTCCAGCATCCCGACCTTGTTCAGCAATTCGTAGGCCTGCTGCTTGAGCTCGGGGACCGGCGCCAGGCGGTGATAACGCGGGGCCAGCAGCAGGTTGTTCAACACCGTCAGGTGCGGAAACAGGTTGAAGCTCTGAAACACCATGCCGATGTTCAGGCGGTAGGCGGCGTTCTCCACGTAACGCGGCTTTTGCGCGCCCTGGCGAACCAGGTGAATGAATGGCTGGCCGTTGATCTTGATGTCGCCGTTGTCGATCTGCTCAAGGCCATTGAGCAGCCGGATCAGCGTGGTTTTGCCCGAGCCTGATGGGCCGATCACCGACACCACCTCGCCGGAATTGATCTGCAGGCTGACCGCACCGAGCACCTCGATGTCGTTGTACGCTTTGTGCAGTCGCGTCGCTTGCAGTGCCGGCCCTTCGAAGTCGATGACAGGACGAGCGACAACCGCCGATTTGCGGCTGGCCAGCTCAAGCATTTCGGCGTCCGGCGTGCGGGTCACCTTGTGCTGCGTGACGTCCAGATAGCGCTCCAGGCGTTTGAGCAGGAAGTCGAATACGGTCACGATCAGCACGTAATAGAACGCCACGGCCGCCATGGTTTCCATCACCAGAAAGTTCTGCGAATACAGGCGCTGACCGACCATCAGGATCTCGGTCAGCGAGATCACTGAAACCAGTGAACTGAGTTTGACGATGGAGATGTATTCGTTGGTCAGCGACGGCAGCGCCACACGCAGCGCCTGCGGGATCACGATCCGCCATTGCGTGCCCACGAAACGCAGGCCCAGTGCCCGGGCAGCTTCGGTCTGGCCCTTGGCGATGGACAGCAGGCCGCCGCGATGAATTTCCGCGACGTAGGCCGTTTCACACATCACCATGGCAATCAGGCCGGCCCAGAACGGATTGGCCAGCACCGCCGAGGTAGCGGGTACTGCCTGTGGCAAGTTGTAGACAAAGATCAGCAGTACCAGTAACGGTAAACTGCGAAATAACCAGATATAGGCTTTGGCCGGCAAGTTGATCAGCGGCAAAGATGATTGTTTGGCCAGCGCGAGAACAAAACCCAGAACAATACTGATGACCCAGGTCAGTACACTGAGTTGAATGACCGTCCAGGTGGCCATCCAGAATTCCGTATCGCTGAACAGGCCAAACATGTATTTCCAATCAAACGTCATTGTCGGCTCGCTCGGCAAATTGAATAGTGATGGGCGACGTCCTGTTGAAGTTGAAACGGGACGCTGTCCGTTTGCCCTTCTGAAGCCATCATGATTGATGCCAGGTCCGGTAGCCAAATAGTAAGTTTTGGCCCGCAGCATAGGAAAATCCTAAGCAGAGATGCCTGTATTCATCTTCAGGGTGGCAGCGCGTTAAAAAGGCTTAGTGATGCTTTAGTGTCACACCGAGTGGATTGCACACTTTTAGGGCGATTGAATAAAGACGCCGCGATAATCGCTCGTAATAGGTGCGCCGCCCGCATTTGCGGGCTTGTCTGGCAAGCGCCTATTATTTAGGGATGCTGCTGAATGACCATGGCCAGCGGCGGGCTCAACTAATACCGCAAGACGCAAGCGGCTGGCACGCTCCTCGCTAAGCATAGGTAAAAGCTATTCAAGTGCAGCCGTCCAGGGTCTGCTCAGCACGAGGTAACACGTGGCTCACTTCACCTTGAAACAGCTCAAGTATTTCGTGACAGCGGTCGAAATGGACAGCATTGCCGAGGCCTCGCGACAGTTGCATATTTCGCAGCCGTCTATTTCCGTCGCCATCAAAAACCTCGAAGAAGCCTTCAATCAGCCGCTGTTTGTCCGTCACCACGCTCAAGGTGTTTCGCTAACTTCCGGTGGCGGGAAAGTGTATGAGAAAGCCAAAGAGTTGCTGCGACTTTCCGAAGAGCTCGAACAAAACTCCCGGGCTGAAAACAAACATGTTTCCGGCACTATCGCCATTGGCTGTTTTGAATCGGCCGCCCCGCTTTACATGCCCAGACTGGTGGCCGGTTTCAAGCGCTTATACCCGGACGTCACCATTCAGCTCTATGACGGCGAGCAACATGAACTGATGCACGGGCTGCACCGTGGGCGCTTCGATCTGGCGTTTCTGTACGACCTGGAACTGGGAACCACGATCAACAAGGAGGAATTGAATGCACCGCACAAGCCCTATGCGCTGCTGCCGGCAGCCCACCCTCTGGCGAAGAAAAAAACCGTGACCTTGCTGGAGCTGAGCCACGAACCGATGATCCTGCTCGACGCCGTACCCAGCAGGACCTACTTCATCGATATCTTCACGGAAAAGGGCTACGCGCCGGTGGTCGCGTACAGTTCACCATCGATCGAAATGGTGCGCTGTATGGTCGGCCAGGGTCTGGGGTTTTCGGTGCTGGTCACACGGCCCAGAACCAACATGACCTACGACGGCGAGCTGCTGGTGCAGCTCGATATCGAAGACGACATGCCCGCCTCCACCCTGGTCATGGCCTACCTGCGCAACAACCAGCCAACCCGTGCGACACGCCTGTTCATGGATTACTGCCGGACCATCGAGCTGGCACCGCCTGCAGCCTGAAGGCGCTTGCGAATCGTGCAACGAATGCTGGCTGAACCTGCAACTTACTCACCACCTGAGCAAGACAGAAATGGAAAAGGCCGTTCAGATTCGCGAGCAGGTCAGGTGCCTGGCTCGCTGTGCATGACAATGTTCAGCGCTGCAGCGCACTGACTGCAAAACAAGGAAAGCTTATTCGGCTTTTTCAGTCCCTGCCGCCCCGCCAGCCTTCTCTTCCAGCTCGGCCATCTTGGCCTCCAGCGCTTCCAGACGGGCGCGGGTGCGGGCGAGGACGGCCATCTGGCTGTCGAACTCTTCACGGCTGACCAGATCCAGTTTGCTGAAGCCACTTTGCAGCAGGGCCTTGAACTGGGTTTCGAATTCGCTGCGCGGTACAGGCGTTTCGCCATTGAACAGGCGAGAGGCGTGGCCGCTGAGAGCGTCAAGAAAGGCTTTGGGCGCGAGCATGGTGATTTTCCTGAATCAGAGGGCGGCAGTGTAACACGCAGTGTCTATAGTCACTTCCAGGTGCGCGATGCACGCTTATGGAGCGCGATGACGGGCACATGAGCACCATTGCTGTGCATTCGCTCCTTGATGGACCCTGCAAGGTCGTGCAAAACCAGCCCAAGAGCCTGTATTCAATGAATATTCGCGAGATGGCAAGCTTTCTGCTTAGTGGCTTATGACCCATGCACTGATGCAGTCGCTGTGACGAATGCAGTGCGGCAGGCGGAGCGGGGAAGTGTTTCGTCAGAAGCGGTTTTCTGGAGTTGGTCTGGCCTGATCAGGCGGCCAGCACGTTACAAAGCCAGACACTGCGCTTAGACTTGAGTCGGGTTTGTTTTCCTGGGGCAAGTCCACCAAATTCGGGAGAAAGTTTCATGAAGCTAGTCACTGCCATCATCAAGCCGTTCAAACTGGATGACGTGCGCGAGTCGTTGTCTGAAATCGGCGTGCAGGGCATCACCGTCACTGAAGTCAAAGGCTTCGGGCGTCAGAAGGGTCACACTGAGCTTTATCGCGGTGCTGAATACGTCGTCGACTTCCTTCCCAAAGTGAAGATCGATGTCGCCATCGATGACAAGGATCTGGATCGTGTCATCGAAGCCATAACCAAGGCTGCCAACACTGGCAAGATCGGTGACGGCAAGATTTTCGTGGTCAATCTGGAACAGGCCATCCGCATCCGTACCGGCGAGACCGATACAGACGCTATTTAAGCCGCCAAACCCAACGCCCCAGGAGAAAACAATATGACTCTGCGTCAATTCGCAGGGCTCGGTGCCCTGTTGTCCCTCGCATTACCTGGTCTTGCCCTGGCGGCTGACCCAGTGGCCGAGCCGGTGCTGAACTCTGGCGACACTGCATGGATGCTGACCTCGACCGCTCTGGTCCTGTTCATGACCATCCCCGGTCTCGCGCTGTTCTACGGCGGCATGGTTCGTTCCAAGAACATTCTGTCGGTGATGATGCAGTGCTTCGCCATCACCGGCCTGATCAGCATCCTGTGGGTCGTCTACGGCTACAGCATCGCGTTTGACACAACCGGCATGGAAGCGGGCGTCGTCAACTTCAATTCCTTCTTTGGCGGTATGGGTAAAGCGTTCCTGGCAGGCATCACGCCGGCAAGCATTACCGGTCCTGCTGCGTTGTTCCCTGAGGCGGTGTTCGTCACCTTCCAGATGACCTTCGCAATCATCACCCCTGCCCTGATTGTCGGTGCTTTCGCAGAACGCATGAAGTTCTCCGCGATGCTGGTGTTCATGGGTATCTGGTTCACTCTGGTCTACGCGCCAATCGCCCACATGGTCTGGGGCGGCGTCGGTGGTTTGCTGTGGGACTGGGGCGTTCTGGACTTCGCTGGCGGCACCGTCGTACACATCAACGCCGGTATAGCCGGTCTGGTGGCCTGCCTAGTACTGGGCAAGCGCAAAGGCTTCCCGACCACGCCGATGGCACCGCACAACCTGGGTTACACCCTGATCGGCGCAGCGATGCTCTGGGTCGGCTGGTTCGGCTTCAACGCCGGCTCCGCGGCTGCAGCCAACGGCACTGCCGGTATGGCCATGCTGGTTACTCAAATCGCTACCGCGGCCGCCGCACTGGGCTGGATGTTCGCCGAGTGGCTGACTCACGGTAAGCCAAGTGCTCTGGGTATCGCTTCGGGCGTGGTTGCCGGTCTGGTTGCCATTACCCCTGCCGCCGGTACCGTTGGCCCGATGGGCGCTTTGATCATCGGTCTGGCAGCGGGCGTGATCTGCTTCTTCTGCGCAACCAGCCTCAAGCGCAAGCTGGGCTACGACGACTCCCTGGATGCGTTCGGCGTTCACGGCATCGGCGGTATCGTCGGCGCGATCCTGACCGGCGTGTTCGCAGCACCTGCACTGGGCGGTTTCGGCACCGTGACTGACATCGGTGCTCAGGTCTGGATTCAATTCAAGGGCGTTGCGTTCACCGTTGTCTACACCGCAATCGTGACCTTCATCATCCTCAAGGTGCTGGATGCGGTCATGGGGCTGCGCGTCACCGACGAGGAAGAGTCTGTCGGTCTGGACCTTGCGCAACACAACGAGCGTGGCTACAACTTGTAAGCTTCGGCCTACGCAAAAAAGAATGCCCGGTCTCCGGGCATTTTTTTGTCTGACGTTTGTGGATATACCGCCGCTTTTTGCTGTCATTGATCTTGCCCGTGTCAATGATTTCGGCACCGTGACGCAGCGCAGGTAACGAGGTTGCGACAGTCTTCGTCAACTTGCAGGGAAGCCGGTTTATTGCGCGCTTTGCTTTTTTCTCAGTCGAGTTAGAATGCGCGCCGAAGGTGCGGAGAACGGTATGTGGCATCAATCCAGGATTGCCTTGCGGGCCAGGCCCCGCGGGTTCCATCTGGTGACTGACGAGATAGTCGCGGGTTTGCCCGCATTACGCGATTGTCGTGTCGGGCTACTGCATGTATGGCTGCAACATACCTCGGCTTCGTTGACCGTCAACGAAAATGCCGATCCGGCGGTACGTCGCGACTTTGAGCGTTTTTTCAACCGTCTGGTGCCCCAGGGCGTGGACGGCTACGAACATGACGACGAAGGCCCTGATGACTTGCCAGCGCATTTCAAGGCCAGTCTGCTGGGCTGCCAGTTGCTGTTGCCGGTTACGGCTGGGCGACTGGCGCTGGGCACCTGGCAAGGTATTTACCTGGGCGAACATCGAGACGCTGGTGGATCTCGTAACGTCCTGGCCACCCTTCAGGGTGAGTAGACATCACCGCTGAGATCAGCGGTTGTTGAATTTTTCCGATCGCCTTAGCATTTCCGGGCGGTTGGGCTATAACTAATCAGCTTTCGCAAGTCATGAGGTACAACATGAGCGACGACGACGATATTAAGGATGATCTGGAAGACGATCTGGACGGCGAAGAAGACGATGGTCTCGCAGCTGCCTCCCCGGAAGACGAAGCAGCCGAACCAGACGATTCCGACGTTCCGGCGGCACCCGCAAAAGGCAAGGCCAAGGCTGCTGTCTCGGTCGATGAACTGCCCAGCGTAGAAGCCAAGAACAAGGAACGTGATGCGCTGGCACGTGCCATGGAAGAATTCCTGGCGCGTGGCGGCAAGGTGCAGGAAGTGGAGGCCAACGTGGTCGCCGATCCGCCCAAGAAGCCTGACAACAAATACGGTAGCCGCCCTATCTGAGGCTGCATGGCTGTATGAGGAAAGCCCGCCGTCGCTGCGGGCTTTTCTATGCGCGCCTGTCAGTGCGCTTTCAGGCCCAGCGCGCCAGCACCTCGGGCAGTTGCGACAGGTTGTGGATCTCGGCATCCGGCAGTCGATCCGCATCCCAGGCCTTGCCCTGCGGGTTGTACCAGATGGCGCGCATGCCAGCCTGCTGGGCGCCTGCGATATCGTCCATGGGGTGGTCGCCGACATGCACCGCCGAGCCGGCATCGACCCTTGCGCGGCGTAGCGCCTCCACGAACGGCGCCGGGTCAGGCTTGCCGATGCCCAGGTCCTCGGCGCACAGCGCGAAGGCAAAGTAGTCTGCCAGTCCCAAACGACGCACATCAGCATTGCCATTGGTAATCACGCCCAGCGTGAAGGTCTTGGCAAGAATTTCCAGCATCGGTTGCACCTCAGGGAAAATCTGCACCTGATGGCGGCCATGCAGGAAGACCTCAAAGCCCCGGTCGGCCAGGTCCTGTGCCACGTCAGCGTCGTAACCGGCATCTTCGAGTGCATGGAACAGCACGCGGCGGCGCAAGGCGCTGATGCGGTGCTTGAAGGACGGGTCTTCAGCCACGAGACGCGAGCGGATTTCCCACAGGTGCTCGACAGGAACCGCCCCCAGCCTGGGCGCGTGTTCGCCCAGCCAGTCACGCAATGTGACCTCGGCACCGGCAATGGCAGGAGCGGTGTCCCAGAGCGTGTCGTCAAGATCAAACGTCACCAGCTTAATCATCTGCAGCTCCTTTACGTTTGGCTCGGGGGTGGGCGCTGTCATAAACAGTAGCCAAATGCTGGAAATCCAGGTGCGTGTATATCTGCGTGGTCTTGATATCCGCATGACCCAGCAATTCCTGCACGGCGCGCAAGTCCTGTGACGATTCGAGCAGATGGCTGGCGAAGGAGTGACGCAGCATGTGCGGGTGCAGATTCTGCCCCAGCTCTCGCTCACCGGCCGCCTTGAGTCGCACCTGAATCGCGCGCGGGCCCAAGCGCCTGCCTTGCAGGCTGACAAATACCGCATCGTCCTGCGGATGGGTCAGGGCGCGTAACGGCAACCAGACTTCCAGTGCCTGGCGCGCCTTGCTGCCCACAGGCAATACGCGGGTCTTGCTGCCCTTCCCCAGCACCTGCACCAGACCGTCGCGCAGGTCCAGTTGATCGAGGTTCAAGCCGGTCAGTTCGGACAATCGCAACCCTGATGAGTAAAGCAGCTCCAGAATGGCCTGATCGCGGTGCGCCAGAAAATCATCTTCAACGCCGCCGTCCAGCAATTGTGCGGTGCGGTCGGTGTCCAGGGTCTTGGGCAGACGCCGCTCGCCCTTGGGCGGTGACAGGCCGTTTGCCGGGTCGTGCTGGCAGATGCCTTCGCGATTGAGGTACTTATAGAAGCCGCGCACCGCCGACAGCATCCGCGCCAAGCTGCGCGAGGACTGGCCCTGCTGGTGCTGGCGGGCGGTGAAGCTGCGCAGGTGCTGGATATCGAGGTCACTCCAGCTCGACAACCGGGCCTTCTGGCAATACGCCAGAACCTTGCCCAGATCGCGCCGGTAGGCTTCCAGCGTGTGAGGCGACACCTGGCGCTCACTGCGCAGGTGCATGCAGTAGGCGTCCAGATGCTGTTCCATGGCTAGCGAACCGAGCGTAATGAGTGGGCGAAGCGCGGCAGCAGGCGGCTCAGCACGTCGGCGATATAGCTGAGAAACAGGGTGCCGACCGAGCTTTTGTAATGCTGCGGATCGCGGCTGCCGATGGCCAGCACGCCATGCAGGCCCAGATGATTGAGGCTGGCGATGGCGGTCGAACCGACCTCCTTGCCCTGTTCTGCACCAAACAGAAATGCCAGTTCATGCTCACGCAGGGCGCCGCAGATGATCTTCTCGCCAATCAGGCCGCCGATGGCTTTCTGTGCTTCGGCACCGCTGACCCAGCGCCCCACGGGCATCGGGCTGTCGCTGAACAGGATCAGGCTGACGAAGGGCACCTGAAAGTCCTGACGCAGGCTGTCTTCGACGGCGATGACCAGCTCGTCCAGGCTGGTCGCATCCATCAGCGCGAGGTTCAGGCGTCGGGTCTTCTCGAACAGGCGGTCGTTGTCCCGTGCGACGTCCATCAATTGCGACAGGCGATGGCGCATTTCGATATTGCGCTCGCGCAGCAGCTTGAGCTGACGTTCGACCAGCGAAACGGTGTCGCCACGCTGGTGCGGGATGCGCATCGACACCAGCAGCTCGTCGTGCTCGGCGAAGAAGTCCGGGTGCTCGAGCAGGAAGGCGATGACCGCCTCTGCTTCAAGGTCTGGCGCTGCGCTATCGACAGGCGATTCGCAGGGGGTGCCTGTTGAAGCGGGAGGTTGATCGGTCATGGTACTTACTCACTCAAAGACGAACTTGGCCTTCATAAACCCTGACTGCGGGGCCGGTCATCATGACAGAATGTCCCGGCCCAGCCCATTCGATGGACAGGCGCCCTCCGGGCAGGTCGATCAGCAGTGGCGAATCCATCCAGCCCTGACTGATGGCAGCGACAGCCGCCGCACAGGCACCGGTTCCACACGCCTGGGTTTCCCCGGCGCCGCGTTCCCAGACACGCAATTGCGCCCGCTGACGGTCTACAACGTGGAGAAAGCCGACGTTGACCCGGGCCGGAAAGCGCGGGTGATGCTCGATCTTCGGCCCCAGCTCATGCACCGGTGCGTTATTGATGTCATCGACCCGCAGCACGGCATGCGGATTGCCCATGGACACAGCCGCCATTTCGATACTCTGTCCGTCGACGTCAACGGTGTAACAGGTGGCCTGCTCCGCTGCTTCGAAAGGTATCTCTTCGGGGACAAACCTTGGCGGTCCCATGTCGACGCTGATCTGCCCGTCGCTGCGGATATCCAGTTCGATGATGCCGCTCTTGGTCTCGACGCGGATCTGCTTCTTGGCCGTCAGACGCTTGTCGAGTACAAAACGGGCAAAGCAGCGCGCGCCGTTGCCGCATTGTTCGACTTCGGAGCCGTCGGAATTGAAGATTCGATAGCGAAAGTCCACATCCGGGTTGTTCGGCGCCTCGACCAGCAAAAGCTGATCGAAACCGATACCGGTGTGGCGGTCGCCCCATTGTTTGGCGTGCTTGGGCAAGATATGCGCGTGCTGACTCACAAGGTCAAGGACCATGAAGTCGTTACCCAGCCCGTGCATCTTGGTAAAACGCAGCAGCATGGGGATTACTCCGGCAGCAGGCTTTCGCCAGCGAACAGCTCGGCCACGGTTTCGCGACGACGCACTTCAAAAGCCTGGGAACCGTCGACCAGCACCTCAGCGGCACGGCCACGGGTGTTGTAGTTCGAGCTCATGACGAAGCCATAGGCGCCGGCTGAATGAACGGCCAGCAGATCGCCCTCGGCCAGCGCCAGCTCGCGACCCTTGGCGAGGAAATCGCCGGTCTCGCAGATCGGCCCGACGATGTCGTACGCACGAGGTTCGCTGTCACGCGGACGCACCGCCGTGACATCCATCCAGGCCTGATACAGGGCAGGCCGGATCAGATCGTTCATCGCCGCATCGACGATGGCAAAATCCTTGTGTTCGGTGTGCTTGAGGTATTCGACACGAGTCAGCAGCGCGCCCGCGTTGGCGACGATGAAGCGTCCCGGCTCGAACAGCAGCCCCAGGTCGCGACCGGCCAGTCGCTCACGCACGGCCTTGATGTAGTCGGCCGCCAGCGGAGGTTCTTCGTCGCGATAACGTACGCCAAGGCCGCCACCCAGATCGATGTGGTGCAGATGAATGCCGCAGTCGCCCAGACGATCAACCAGGTCCAGCAGACGATCCAGTGCATCGATGAACGGTTCGAGCGTGGTCAGTTGCGAGCCGATATGGCAGTCGACCCCGATCACTTCGAGGTTCGGCAGTTGCGAAGCGCGAATGTACACGTCTTCAGCCGCTGCAATGGCGATGCCGAACTTGTTTTCCTTGAGGCCCGTGGAGATGTAAGGGTGAGTGCCCGCATCCACGTCCGGATTGACCCGCAGCGATATCGGCGCACGAACGTTGAGTTCAGCGGCCACTTCCTGCAGGCGCTCCAGCTCGTCGGTGGATTCGACGTTGAAGCAATGCACGCCGACTTCAAGGGCGCGACGCATGTCTTCGCGGGTCTTGCCGACACCGGAAAAGACGATCTTTTCGGCTTTGCCACCTGCCGCCAGCACACGCTCCAGCTCGCCACGCGAGACGATGTCGAAACCGGCGCCGAGGCGCGCCAGGACATTGAGCACGCCCAGGTTGGAGTTGGCTTTGACGGCGAAGCAGACCATGTGCGGCATGCCGCTCAGCGCGTCGGCGTAGGCACGGTACTGCGCTTCGATGTGAGCGCGCGAGTAGACATAGGTCGGCGTGCCGAAGCGCTCGGCAATGGCAGACAATGCTACCCCTTCCGCGAACAGCTCACCGTCGCGGTAGTTGAAGGCGTCCATTGGAGTCCCTTAAAGGTGCTTGTGCGATTGCGATTTGGCTTGTTCGTCCGGGGTCTTGGTGTCATCCGGCAGATACAGCGGGCCTTTCTGGCCACAGGCTGTAACAAGACAAGCGACCGCGACAAGCGCAGCAAGCGAAGAGATCAGGCGCTTCATGGCGAAATCCTTTGTAAAAGCATTAATTGCGCCCGAGTATACCGACCACCCGGCACCTTGCCTATGCGAGCGGCGTCCCGTCTGGCGGGCCTTTGGCGTGAAAGCCGCAGCAGAGCGGTGGTTGATCGGATTAATACGATCGTGTGTTGCCAATGATGAGTAAGCTTTGCATTTGCCTGCCTGCGTCCGTATCTTGCCCCTCTGCGCTATTTGCAGACACTTATCGAGGTTCCCGCAATGAGTTTGACCGAAGCCCGTTTTCACGACCTCGTCGATGCGACGCAGCAGGTGCTGGAAGATGTTTTCGACGAGAGCGGCCTGGATGTCGATCTGGAAAACTCGGCCGGCGTCCTCACCGTCAAGTTCGAAAACGGCTCGCAACTGATCTTCAGTCGTCAGGAGCCGCTTCGTCAGCTGTGGCTGGCAGCCCGCTCCGGCGGCTTTCATTTCGATTATGACGAAGAGAACAGCCGTTGGGCATGCGACACCAGTGATGAGCTGCTCAGCGAAATGCTTGCGCGCATCACCCTTGAGCAAGCCGGCGTCGAACTGGATTTCGACGAGATCTGATCGTGAGCCAGTCCCCCGTTCGACCGCCCAAGCCGCTTTTCAGCAACGTCAGCCCGGCAGTAGCCTCTCCGTGTATCAGCCTGTGTCGGCTCGATGAGCAGAAGGTTTGCCTGGGGTGCTTCCGTCATGTCGAAGACATCCGCGAATGGCGCTCGGCCGATGACGACCGCCGCCGCCAGATTCGCCATGAGGCCGATCAGCGTCGAGCCCGCGCCGAGGTTGATCAGGCCGCAGGCTGAAACCGCGTCGGGTTGTGTATTTATTGCGCTGTGTTAGTGTCAGGCCATGCCTCTGCAGATCAGGAGGCTCGTCAAACCCCGCCAATTGGTGGGGTTTTGTTTTATCAGGGAGAATAAAGGAGTCTGCCCAGACCATGACCACAGCACCTTCGATCATCCTCACCCGACTCGATGTACAGCGTCTTGAGAGCTTTATCGCCAGCCAGGACGAAGACACGCCGGGTATCCAGGCGTTGCAGGCCGAACTGGACCGCGCCGACCAGGTGGTTGGCCACGATGAAGTGCCTGCGGGCGTTGTGACCATGAATTCGCGTGTGCATTGCCGCGAAGAAGTCAGCGGCAAGGACTACCACCTCAAGCTGGTTTATCCACAGGATGCGGGCGCGGACGGCACCGTCTCGGTCCTGGCGCCAATGGGCTCGGCGCTGCTGGGCCTGCAAATCGGCCAACACATCGACTGGCCTGCACCGGGCGGCAAGACCCTGAAACTGACCTTGCTGGCAGTGGAGTATCAGCCGGAAGCGGCGGGCGAGTACGAGTAATCGAAGGCGCCGCATCCGCAGAGTGCGTCCGCATCCAGGATGCGGACGCAGAGCGTGCGGAACGATAGGCGCGCGCGGAAGGACAAGCGTACGTCAGGCCTGATCCATCGCCTCGTTCAGCAGCTTTTCCAGTTCGGCCTTGTGGCGCAGGAAGAGAATGCTTTGCCCGTGCTTGCCGTCCAGCAGACCGGACAGGTCCAGGTCGGTGATGTAACAGCGATAGCGCTGGGGCTCCAGGCGTTTGCCGAGGATTTGCTGCGCGACGGCGGCGTACAGTCGATCGCCGTATTCCAGTTCTGAAAACTCGCTGTTGTCGCAGTACAGGGTGGCGTTCAGTTGCCCTGGCGAGGTTTCTTCGATGATTGCCTGCACGTCGTAAAACGCCTTGTCCACTGCAATCGGCACCAGTCGATGTTCGACACGTCGTGCAGGCCCAGCACCGGAGGGCAGCATCTGATAGTAAAGGGTTTCCAGCGTAACCGGCGCGGACGGATCATCCAGCGGCAATGAAGCGCCGCGGCGATAAACCAGCGCGTTCAGAAAGCGCTGCAGCGGCACCAGCAGGCTTTGTTCATCGTGATACGGCAGACGCTGGTGCCAGAGCGAATTGTGTTCGTCGAGTACATACAGGTCAGCATCCGGCTCGTTGACCCGGTAGAACACCTGAATGCACTCAGGCTGACCCAGCGGCAGGATCAGGGACAGATCGTGATCATCGAGTGCCTGCGGGTCCAAGTGCAACGGGCTGTAGGACGACAGTTCCTCACCCAGGTACTTGAACAGACCCGGCAGGCTGTTGACCACCACATGTCCGATCTGACCCGGCTTCATCTCCAGCACGTGATACTGCTGCTGCACCTGAATCAGGTAACGGTGATTGAGCCGCCTCTCCAGTAACAAACGCGCCGTGCCGATCAGTTCTTCAACACGCTGGGCAATCGCGGGCGCGCGGTTGTGGCAGAAGCAGCGCACGTGAATCTGCGGCTGCTTACCACTCTGCGGCAGGCTGCCGAGCAGTTCGCTCATGCAGTCGAGCAGGGCGTGCGGGCCGTCGTAGCGGCTGACCAGGGTTTCGTTCCAGGTATTGAGGGTGATCTGGTCCAGCGTCAGCACCAGATTTTCCCGGACACCCGCATAACTGAGCGAGTCGGTGCGCTCGGTGGTCATCAGAATATTCAGGTCGCGGTGATGCCTGAGCGGATCGACGCCGACATTGATCAACAGCAGGATCTCACTGGGCGTGCTGGGCATCAGCAACGCCTCATCGCTGACCTCGGGCAGAGGCAGTTGAATGCTCTGCTGCAAGGCGCCCATCAGGTTGAACAGCTCGAACTCGCTCAGGTCACTGGCGCCCGGGTGCAATGCCACGCGGGTGGTGCTGTCGATCACGGTATTGCGATGGCACCAGGTCAGCAGGTCAAGCAATTCACGGCTGCGTTTGATGGGTGAGAAATTCGGCCACTCATGAATGCCCAGATTGCCGTTGAACAAGGCCCACTGATGCTTGCCGGGCTCGCGCTTGTCGGGGGAATGCACCAGCGTCAGCGTATCTTCGGCAAGGTCAGGGGCGATGCCCGGGTTGATGAACTCGACCTTGCCCGCCTTGCGCTCAAAAGCCGCATAAAGGCGCCGCCCCAGAATAGTCAGGTCGCGGGCGTTGAGCGCATCGGCAGTGCTTTGCGTTTTGGCGAATCGGCTCTGAAAGCGGTAGCTGTAATTCAACTCGTTGACCAGTGCGCGGCGCTCGCCGGCCACCTGGCGGACTTTCCACTGGCTGCGGCTGTCGAGCAGCGCCAGTTGTCGCTCGTCCCAACCCCACTCCGTCGTCAGGCGTTCCAGCAGTTGACGCTGCCAACCGACGTTGCGCAGGCGGGTCGACCCGGTGAGCTTCTTGTTGACCTTCAGGTACAGGCTGCGCCGCACCAACTCCAGGCGTTCCGGCTCGTTGCGTGCCTGCAGGTGCTCCTCGATACGCCGGTACACGACCACGTAAGGGTCCAGCTCATCCGGGTCCAGTTGATTGGCGAACACCGCTTGCTTGAAACGCAGGCTCAGGCACTGCACGCGAGGATGCTCGCTGGAATAGACCTCGATCAACAGCAGCTTGAGCACAGACTTGTAGGGCGACTCGATGCCTTTGAACAACTGCCACAATCCGGCACCGATGAACTCGGCCGGAGGAATGTGCGACATCGGACCGAGATCGAGCACCTCGCTGGCGCGGATGAAGCGCTTGCTCAGCAGGGTATGGGTGTAATCCTCGTAATTCTGCTCCTCATAGACCGGCACCAGCCACCACATCGGGGTGCGCCCGGCGAGCCAGATCGCCGTGCGATAAAACTCGTCGAGCAACAGGTAATGCTGAGTAGTCCCGCAATCGTCCGAGCTGAGCTGCGAATCGCGCTCGCCACTCTTGAAACGCTGTGGGTCGATCAGAAAAAAATGCGCCTCTGCGCCCATCGTCGCAGCCCAGGCTTCAAGTGCCTGGCATTTCTTGCGCAGTTCGGCGATAGCCTCCGGGTCCAGCTCGCTGTCGTGGCAGACCCAGACATCCATATCGCTTTGTTCAGCCTGAGCCAGTGTGCCGAGGCTGCCCATCAGAAACAGGCCATGAATCGGCTGGGGCGGGTTGCCGTGCCGGGCCTTGTAGGAAAAGGAGCGTGTCAGCCGCTGCGCCTCGGCCAGGGCCAGCGTGTCCGGCTCGTAATGCGAAACGCCAGCAGGCGTGCTGCCGGAAACATAACCGGGCAACAGCGGATGATTGACGTGAAAGAACAGCGGCAGCAGGGTCAGAACGCTCTGCTGGCGAGTCGACATACCTTCCAGCGCACGCGCGTATCGCCCGTCGTTGAGCGACAGGAAACGGTTACGCAGCTGGCTGAGAACCTTGCGGTCGATGCCCTCATCCAGGTCGGGGCGAATTT
Organism: Pseudomonas sp. ICMP 10191; assembly: GCF_001467335.1. NCBI lineage: Bacteria > Pseudomonadati > Pseudomonadota > Gammaproteobacteria > Pseudomonadales > Pseudomonadaceae > Pseudomonas > Pseudomonas sp. ICMP 10191. Next base: position 45,379 of record NZ_LKGW01000035.1, on the reverse strand, counting down.
CAGGATTACGCGTCATCGCAACTCAAGGCATCTGGCCTGTGCAGGCGTGGAATTACCGAGAAAGATGGCGGAGAAGGTTTGCAGCCGAGGGAAGCGGATCCGGTCGGATGGTTATTCTGGCGCCAACGTCCTGTATCGACTGGCGCTCGAATAAGTGAAGGGCCTGCCACGCTTTTTTGTGCGCAGGCCCTGCGCCTGTCAGGCAGCTTGTTTAGAGACGTTGAGGATGGTCAGCAATGATTGGGCATGCTGGGCGGCCTCGAGCCCGAGGCTGGTCAGATAACCGCCATCGACCTGGGTCGTCAGCCCTTTATCGAAGAGTCTTTGTGCTGCTGCGACGGCCGTGGGTGCCGCTACATGGTGGACTTTGAGGCCTTCCTGGGTGTTTCCCAGATTGAACAGTGCAAGGATTTCCAGTTCGGCAACCAACTCAGGGGTATACGACATAGGTACTCCAGACTTTTTGTAGTAGTACGACCTCACCGGCTGGTGGGTGTGCTCTGGAATCGACGTGTCCGATCTGCGCTCGTCGGTTCTGGATGACCGTTAAAGCCGGTTTGGCGTGTGGCCCCGGAGGATCAAGCGGCAGCGGGGCATTTGCAGTGTAGTCAGCGTCTGAAGTGTTTGCAGCATATATCTTGCTGGCATGCTCGGACCGCAGGATTACTTTTCCGGCGGCAGGTCGGGCAGGGCGCGCAGCGCTGCTTCATACCATTGAGTGTCGAACGGACGGTCCTGCTCCAGCAAGGCATCGATCTCGATAGCCAGCACGTGGGCCATCATCTCCAGAATATCCTCACGCTCATAGTTCACCAGGGTCAGCATGTTGAAGACCGCTCTGGCTGCAGGCGGATTACCGGCTTCGATCTGGTTTTCGATGGCTTCGATCAGGGTCGAGGCAGCAAAGTCTTCTTCGTCATTATCAATGTCGTCGGTCATGGTCAATCCTCAGGTAAGGCAGGCAGTCTAACCGGCGACCTGAAAACAACAAACCCCGGAGGTCCGGGGTTTGTCAGTACATTGGCGAAGATCAGTCCGCTGTCGGCTGGCCCATCGGTACAGGCTCTTTGCTGCGCCAGTGCGGCAGGGATTCCCAGTAGCGTTCGCCCTTGGCATCGTCGTACATGCCTTCCCAGCGCGAAATGACCAGCACTGCCAGCGCATTGCCGATCACGTTCAAGGCGGTACGCGCCATGTCCATGATGCGGTCGACACCGGCGATGAATGCCAGGCCTTCCAGTGGAATACCGGCACTGCCCAGGGTCGCCAGCAGCACGACGAAGGAAACGCCCGGTACACCCGCGATGCCTTTAGAGGTGACCATCAGGGTCAGTACCAGCATCAATTGCGCGCCAATCGACAGGTCGATGCCGTACAACTGAGCGATGAAGATCGCTGCGATGCTCTGATAGAGCGTCGAGCCGTCGAGGTTGAACGAGTAGCCCGTAGGCACCACGAAGCTGCAGATCGCCTTCGGCGCGCCATACGCTTCCATCTTCTGGATCACGCGTGGCAGCACGGTTTCGGAGCTGGCGGTGGAGTAGGACAGAATCAGCTCGTCCTTGAAGATGCGCATCAGCTTGATGACCGAAAAACCGAATGCACGAGCGATCAACCCCAGCACCACAAAGGCGAAGAAGGCGATGGCCACATAAACCAGAATCACCAGCTTGGCGAGCGGCAACAGGGAGGCGAAGCCGAAGTTGGCGACAGTCACCGCAATCAGGGCAAACACGCCGATCGGCGCGTAGTTCATGATCATGTGAGTGACCTTGAACATGGTTTCCGAGACACCCTGAAACAGTTTCACCAGCGGCTCACGGACCTCGGCCTGCAGGCTGGAAAGCCCCAAACCGAACAGCACTGAGAAGAAGATGATCGGCAGCATCTCGCCACGCGCCATGGCGGCGAAGATGTTGGACGGGATCAGGTTGAGAATGGTCGCGATAAATGCGTGATCGTGCTGAACCTCGGCCGTAGTCTGCTGATACTTGGAGATATCAACGGTGCCCAGGGTGCTCATGTCGATGCCGGTGCCCGGATGGAACACGTTGGCCAGCACCAGGCCCACCAGAATCGCGATAGTGGTGACGACTTCGAAATAGAGGATGGTCTTGAGACCGATACGCCCCAACTTCTTGGCATCGCCCACACCCGCGATGCCGACGATCAGCGAGGCAACAACGATAGGGATAACGATCATCTTGATCAGACGAATGAAGATATCGCCTGCGGGCTGCAGGATGTTGGTGATCCACCAGGCCTTTTCTGCGCTGAAATGATTGAGTAACGCCCCCACAGCGATACCCAGTACCAGTCCGATCAGAATCTGCCAGGCCAGACTCAGCTTTGCCTTCTTCATATTATTACCCTTGTTCAAAGTGGCTTGGGCACGTCCAAAACCAATGCGCCGAGCTGCTTTTTCAAAGCAGTTTCGGGGCAGAAGCTCCCTTTGGAAATGTCCCGAGAAGGTCACCGCAGACGAGCATCCCAGCTCTGTAGCAGGCGAAAAAAGTCGCAACTATTCCCATGGCGCGCGTATACGTCTAATGCCGTAAACGACTACCTCATGCATGATCGGCATACAAATACGGGAGAAATGTGTTGATTTATGTCACGCGGGAGGATGGCTATTCGGCGCGAAGCTGGCTATTACGTCGCCTTAAGCTGAACAGGGGGATACGGGTACAAAGACGCGATGCAAAGACCCGGACTCGACTACCAGGTCTATTTACCTGATGTACGGTAGCTGAGAGCCCAGGCCAGTCTGTCCGCAGACAGAACGCCGGCCCGAGCAATCTGAACGGGTGCGGGACCCGTCAGCCCTTACCTTTGGTACGGGTCATGTGCGGGCCGCTGTTTTTCTCGAGGTACTCGATGATCATCCCGGCCACGTCCTTGCTGGTGGTCACTTCAATGCCTTCCAGGCCAGGCGAGGAGTTGACCTCCATCACCAGAGGGCCGTGATTGGAACGCAGGATATCCACACCCGCCACGCTCAGTCCCATGACCTTGGCTGCACGCAACGCGGTCATGCGCTCTTCAGGCGTGATCTTGATCAGGCTGGCGCTGCCACCGCGGTGCAGGTTGGAGCGAAACTCGCCCGGTTTGGCCTGACGCTTCATCGAGGCAATGACCTTGTCACCGACCACGAAGCAGCGAATGTCGGCGCCGCCCGCTTCCTTGATGTACTCCTGAACCATGATGTCCTGCTTGAGGCCCATGAAGGCTTCGATCACCGATTCGGCCGCCGTGGCCGTTTCGCACAGCACCACGCCGATCCCCTGAGTGCCTTCAAGTACCTTGATGACCAGCGGCGCGCCATTGACCATCTGGATCAGGTCGGGAATGTCGTCGGGCGAGTGAGCGAAACCGGTGACCGGCAAGCCGATCCCCCGGCGTGACAGGAGTTGCAACGAGCGCAGCTTGTCCCGCGAACGGGCAATGGCGACCGATTCATTGAGCGGAAACACGCCCATCATTTCAAACTGACGCAACACCGCACAGCCATAGAAAGTCACCGAAGCACCGATGCGCGGGATCACCGCATCGAAGCCCTCCAGAGGTTTGCCGCGGTAGTGGATCTGCGGCTTGTGGCTGGCGATGTTCATATAGGCGCGCAGGGTGTCGATCACCACCATCTCATGGCCACGCTCGATGCCAGCTTCGACCAGACGACGGGTGGAATACAGACGCGGATTACGCGAAAGCACAGCGATCTTCATGCAACACCTGAGGAAGTAGAGGCCGGGAACACCGGCTTGTCTTGTACGTAAGTTATGCCCGGATTGACCACCAGCTGGCCGTCGATCAGAGCCTTGGAACCCAGCAGCAGTCGATAACGCATCGACTTGCGGCAGGCCAGTGTGAATTCCACCGGCCAGATACGATCACCCAGGGCCAGCGTGGTGCGAATGACATAACGCACCTGCGCCTGACCGTTGGAGCTTTTAATGGTTTTCATGGCAACCAGTTGCGCCTCGCAGCGACGATGGCGCAACTGCACCACCGTGCCAAGATGCGCGTTGAAGCGCACCCATTTCTGGCCATCGCGTTCAAAAGGTTCGATTTCCGTGGCATGCAGACTCGACGTGCTCGCACCGGTATCGATTTTTGCCCGCAGGCCTGCCACCCCCAGATCGGGGAGCGCCACCCACTCGCGCAGGCCGATGACTGTCAGATGATCGAATGTCTTCAATGTGATTCCGTACTTCTCAAGACTTCTGCCAGGCCTCGGGACTTATCCGGGCCAGGGCTTTGAATGCAGGTTTTGCGAACAGATAACCCTGCATCAGGGAAATGCCGCAGTCGGCGAGAAAGTCCCGCTCCTCCACCTGCTCTATACCTTCGGCAATCAGCTTAATCCCCAAGTCCGAACACATTGTGACAACCCCACGAACAATGGACTGACGCGCGCGATTGCGGTGAATGTCGCGGATCAGGTTCATGTCGAGCTTTATCAGGTCGGGTTGGAAATCCGCGAGCAGCGTCAGCCCGGAATACCCGGCCCCGAAATCATCGATGGCGGTCATGAAGCCGAACTCGCGATACTCGCGCAGAATGTTGCTCAAATGACCGTTGTTGTTCACATGCTCGCTTTCGATGGTTTCGAAAATCAAACGCTCGATAGGGAAGTTGTGTTGCCTGGCGGCCTCCAGCGTACTGCGGATGCACAGCTCGGGACGATACACGGCGTTGGGCAAGAAGTTGATCGATAAACGCTCGGTCATGCCCAGTTTCGCGGCACCAGCAATGGCGGTGGTGCGACAGCTTTGATCGAATCGATAGCGGTTCTGGTCGGTGACCTGACTCAGGACTGACATTGCGCCCTCGCCATTAGGCCCGCGAACCAGCGCCTCATGAGCGAAAATCGACTGGTCGTGAAGGTTCACGATCGGCTGATAGGCGTAGTCAAACGAGAAATCCAGCTCTGGACTGCCAGTGCATCCAGCACACCCTTTTCTAGGGGCGGTCAACGAAGTTGGAAAATCGGTCACGTCGCGCTCCATTTAGGTGTGGGGCAATAAAAAGATGAATAGCTGTTTTTGACAAGTACATATCGGTTACTTCATGTTCATGGCGGCGCAGAAAAAGGGGGCGAGCGTGTGCCGTCGCTTTGTTTATCTGGCCTGGTAAAGTTCAGACTGTCACATTGATGAGGAATTCAAATGGCGCAAAAGCCAGAAGAAGACGATAAGGTCCGCCTGGATAAATGGCTCTGGGCCGCGCGCTTTTTCAAAACACGTGCGCTGGCCAAAGCGGCTATCGAAAGCGGCAAGGTGCACTGTCGCGGCGAACGTTGCAAGCCCGGCAAGGAGCCGCGTATCGGTGACGAGTTTCAGATTCGCATGGGCTTCGACGACCGCACGGTGGTGGTCGAGGCATTATCCATCGTTCGGCGTGGCGCGCCGGAGGCTCAAACGCTGTATCACGAGACGCCCGAGAGCATCGCCAGACGCGAGAACGCGGCGGCTCAGCGCAAGGCCGGCAACCTGGGTGTAACCACCGACGGAAAGCCGACCAAGAAGCAACGCCGGGAGCTTTTCGGTTTCCGCGCCAGCCAGAGCAACGACTGAAACACTGCACCGGGCAGCTCCGGCTATCAGTCCGAAGTGCCATCCAGCTTGGAAGCGCACCGGATAGCTCCTAAAATGCCGGTCAATCCGCATGGCCCACGGCGCTTTCGAGTGCCGGACGGCGTTTGCTCAGCCGCGTGCCATCCATTGTCATTACTTCAGATACCTTTCCTACCTATGCATGATTTCCCGGACATCGATTTCACCCAGCGCTTCATCTTCGACGAAAGCGACGTTCGCGGAGAACTGGTCGCTCTGGAGCGCAGTTACGCCGAAGTGCTCGCCAAGCATCCCTATCCGGAGCCGGTCGCGCAGTTGCTCGGCGAACTGATGGCGGCGGCTGCGCTGCTCGTCGGCACCCTCAAATTCGACGGCCTGTTGATCCTGCAGGCTCGCTCCAGCGGCGCAGTGCCATTGCTGATGGTCGAGTGCTCCAGCGAGCGTGAGTTGCGTGGCATCGCTCGCTACGACGAATCGCTGATCAACCCCGGCGCGGGCCTTCAGGACATGATGCCTGACGGATCGCTGGCGCTGACCGTCGACCCGCGCCAGGGCCAGCGTTATCAGGGCATCGTGGCGCTGGACGGGGTCGACTTGTCGGAAAGCCTCTCCAACTATTTCGTGATGTCCGAGCAGTTGGGTTCGCGTTTCTGGCTCAAGGCTGACAGTCACCGTGCGCGTGGCTTGCTGCTGCAACAATTGCCCGCCGCGCAGATCACCGACGCTGAAGAGCGTGATGCCAACTGGGAGCATGTCATCACCCTGGCCAACACCCTCACGGCCGAAGAAATGCTGAGTCTGGATAACCAGACCATCCTGCATCGCCTGTTTCACGAAGACCCGGTTCGCCTGTTCGATATTCAACCGATCTGCTTCCGTTGCAGTTGCTCTCGCGAACGATCTGCCAATGCGCTGGTCAGTCTCGGGCTGGAGGACGCGCAGCAATTGGTTATCGAGCACAACGGCACGATCGAGATCGACTGCCAGTTCTGCAACGAACGCTATCTGTTCGATGCCACTGACGTCGCGCAGCTGTTTGCTGGCGGCGGTGTCGATTCGCCATCTGACACGCGCCATTAATCATCGCGTAAAGGGCCTCAGAATACGGTGTGGGCCCCTGTAATGCTGTTCTGACAGGAGGGTCCTACCATTTCCGGGCATTTCTGGCATAATCCGGCCCACTTTTACGCTGTAGTAGTGGTTGTTTTTTTACTACAAAACCGTTTGGAGCACTCGGCCACAGGCCGACGGGGAACCTCATGACGCAAACCAACAACGCTGTGTACACCGATCTGAGCACCGACGAACTGGTCAAGGAAGCCCTTGCCCGCAAAGAAGGCGTACTTTCCGATACTGGCGCACTGGTTGTGGAGACAGGCCATCGTACTGGCCGTTCGCCGGTCGATCGTTTCATCGTTGAAGAGCCGAGCACTCAGGACGCCATCGCCTGGGGCCCGATCAACCGCAAGTTCCCGGCCGAGAAATTCGACGCCCTGTGGAACCGTGTCGGTGCGTACCTCGCCGAGCGCGAGCGCTTCGTTTCCCATGTTCATGTAGGCTCCGATCCTGCGCACTACCTGCCCGTCAAGATGACCACCGAGACTGCGTGGCACAATCTGTTCGGCCGTTGCCTGTTCATCAACCCTGAACAGTACAACCCGGCTGGCAAGGACGAGTGGGAAATCCAGAACGCGCCATGGTTCGTTTGCGACCCTGAGCGTGACGGCACCAACTCCGACGGCACCGTGATCATCAACTTCGCAGCCCGCAAGGTACTGATCGCAGGCATGCGTTATGCCGGCGAAATGAAGAAAGCCATGTTCTCGGTGCAGAACTTCCTGCTCCCGGCTTCCGACGTTCTGCCGATGCACTGCGCAGCCAACATGGGCGAAGAGGGCGATGTAACCCTGTTCTTCGGCCTGTCCGGCACCGGCAAAACCACCCTGTCCGCCGACGAAAGCCGTTACCTGATCGGTGACGACGAACACGGCTGGGGCGAAGGCGTGGTGTTCAACATCGAAGGCGGTTGCTATGCCAAGTGCATCGACCTGTCCGAGAAGAACGAGCCGGTCATCTGGAAAGCCATCCAGCACGGCGCGGTACTGGAAAACGTCGTACTCGACCCGGTTACCAAAAAAGCCGATTACGCCGACAGCAGCCTGACCCAGAACAGCCGTGCGGCCTACCCGCGCGAACTGATCGAAAAACGCGCACCGAAAAACCTCGGTGGCGAGCCGAACGCCGTTATCTTCCTGACCTGCGACCTGACCGGCGTACTGCCGCCTGTGTCGATCCTCAGCGAAGAACAGGCCGCCTACCACTTCCTGTCGGGTTACACCGCACTGGTCGGCTCGACTGAAATGGGTTCGGGTTCGGGCATCAAGTCCACCTTCTCCACCTGCTTCGGCGCACCGTTCTTCCCGCGTCCGGCTGGCGAATACGCAGAACTGCTGATCAAGCGCATCCGTGGCTTCAAATCCAAGGTCTACCTGGTCAACACCGGCTGGACCGGCGGTGGCTACGGCGTCGGCAAGCGCTTCAACATCCCGACCACCCGTGGCGTGATCGCAGCGATCCAGAGCGGCGCACTGATCGGTGCCGAAACCGAGCACCTCGACACCATCAACCTCGACGTACCGAAGTCGGTACCCGGCGTCGATACCGGCCTGCTCAACCCACGTAACACCTGGGCTGACAAAGCCGCCTACGACGAAGCAGCAAAAGCACTGGCTGGCCTGTTCGTGGAGAACTTCAAGAAGTTCGACGTGAGCGACGCCATCAAGGCTGCGGGTCCGAAGTTGTAAGAAGCTTTAATTAGCCTCTTTAAAAAACCGCCTTCATCAGGCGGTTTTTTTTGGTCCTGGAATTGAGTACTTGATGTAGGCCCTTTCAGATTGCGAACCGACGATTGAATAGCGTCCGCACAACCTGCGTGGAAATGTCAGCGTTGGCATCTGTCATTTATTATCTTGCCTATGTGTGTGGCCCGGTTTTATTAAAATATTCTTTACCAGAGCATTGAATTTTTTACTGTGGTAGAGATCAAGGCACTTTAATAAATCAAACTTTACGCCCTTTACCTCAGACCCAGCCAGAGGGCTTGTATAGTCTCTGGCTAAATACTTATCAATGAGCGCTTCCACTGCATCAGGGCTTTTCTAAAATCCGTAATAAGCCCATTCGTATGAAGACCAAAATTATAGGGGAAGCCTTGCGCGAATCCATTCCAAGCGTGTAGGAGGCATAGTGATTGCGTGGTCTTTCTGCTCCTTGTCGTCTTGATAGGTGATACTGTTTTCAGAAACCTTAAGCGGCTCATGTCCGGGCTGGCCGTCCCAAAAGACCCTATAGTACCTTCTGGCTAATAGCTCGCCTTGATCGTCGAAAATAGTCAACCGGACCCTCTCCATGCCATCGCCATTAAAAAGGCTATTGTTTACTCCGACTCCGCAAATGCTTATCACAAACGTCTTATTGTCAAAGTTTTTTGTGCCTCCGTTTAATTCTTTGGTGTGGTTGTAGCTTTGGCAGTCAGTGCTGTCTAGCACGTTGAATGCAGCGGAGTAAATAACCAAAGCAGTCAGCATGAAAATAAAGAAGAAAAAAGACCTGAGGTACATTTTTCTTACATGGGTTCTGGGGGTTTGCATAATGTATCCAGCTTTATGATAATATGCTTTTTTAGTTTATGTATTTCAGGTCTGCTGTAAATCATAAAATCGCCACCTCGACCATGCTTTTCTCTCCACTCACTATAAGAGCTATTGTACACAGGCCAGTAAACATCTTTCTCCATAAATTTTCTGACAACACCTGTTCTCTTATCTACTGGCTTGTCAATCTGCCCGCCAGGCAAATAGTCCCAATTGACTTTAGTTTCAGCTATAGGGGCACTACCCATATTAGTATGAATTTTCTTACCGTCAACAAGATCACTGACAACAGCAGAGTAGGAAAGAATCATGTCATTTTTGTTCCAGTGCCCCAGATATTGACTATTGCCATCATTTTTGTCGTTAAAGGAATAGTTATCTTTCAGGTAGGTATACACACTAGTGATGGTCGCCGTAGCTTCAGCGCAAAAAGTTTTGGTTCTGCCTTTATCGTCATATCTGTAGAATTTTTCCACAGCAACTTCAACCATGCCAATAGCAGCATAGATATTAAAATTTCCGAGCGTGGCAGTGAGATCAGTTAAACTCAGGCCGTCAAGAGTGTTACGTGTTGATATTGCCTGAAATTGAATTTGCCAGTCAATATGAAACTGCCTGATATCCCTTATCCAAGGAGACGTATCAAAGGAAAGATTTGCTGCCGAACTAGAATCATCGAATTTATTTTTTACATGCTTGAGGATTTTTTGTTTAGCACCTGCAATTGCTTTTTCAGAGTAAATTTTTTCTTCAACCAATTCATTAAATTTTTCTGCTACGCTTCCATACTTCAAAGCCCATTTTAATGTCACTGTTGTGTCATCAATGGGTTGAACTGAATTGGGTTGGTCATTGTAGATATGCTTAGGGTTAGCGAACCACCGTCTGGCGATTTTGGCAGCTGTCGGCCAACCTATTTTGTCCATAGCCAAAGGAACATCCTGAAGATCGAACTTTGGAAGCTTTTCCTTATCTTCCGCATCGCTCTCTAACGTATAGGGCTTTGAGGGTTTGGTTTCCCCGGAGGATGGTTTATTACTTTTAACTTCAGTAAGCGATCTCTTACCTTCCGCTTCTGTTTTTTGCGCTATGAGTTGCTCTTTACTGCGCTCTGTGGGCTTTAAGACTACTTGACCAGGCGCGCAACGATCATAGGAGATTTTTTGTGAAGTATTGATGGGGACAGCACCTTCTAGGCCATCATTTTTTTTCCATACTTTGCCACGAAAAATAGACCGTTTCATCGTGTAATAAGGTATTTTCTTTACTTCAGCCATAAACCCTTTCCTTGGTAAAACAATCAAATCCCAAATCCGCTCAGCACCTCTTGCGCAGCGGCAGGACTGCCGGAGCAAAGTAATGCAGGTCTGCATTGTTTAGCCTGTGTACCCAAACCGTCAATTTCGCTGCACACCGGAGTATCAATTCTCTCTCCATGTGACTCGATTAACATTGTGAGCCCGCACGTCCGCGACGTTTGACCGCGTGATGGATGGCCCAGCCTGTGCCGTTCATGCGTCGAAAATTCTGCCCATATGGCTATTGCTTCGGCCACAGCGCATTAGGCCAGTGATCAGCTCAATCGCAGCGGTCGGGAGTTGTCCACCCCGAGTGGTGGAGGGGCAAGACTGATCGCCTGATTCAACGGCAACCGTCGTAACCGCGAGGTCGCCGAAGCCATGTTGTAATTAAACATCTTCGAGTACGTTCCCAAATGCGCCCCCGGAAATGCTCATGAAGACGCCTCGACTTGTCGGGGCGTTTGCTTGTCTGGAATACTGATTTCCATTTGTGACGATGACAAGGAGGTGGCTTGTGACAGCGACCGGAATTCAGGTACGTCGTTTTGTGCCGAACGATGAGCAAGGTGTGTCGGCATTGATCCTGCCCATCCAGCGTGAAGAATTCGGTATCCCCATCACCGCCGAGGATCAGCCTGATCTGAAGGCGATTCCAGAGTTTTACCAGACCGGCACCGGCGATTTCTGGGTCGCGGTGCAAGGTGATCACGTCGTCGGCAGCATCGCGCTCAAGGACATCGGCTCAGGGCAGGCAGCGCTGCGCAAGATGTTCGTCGCCGCGCCGTTTCGCGGCAAAGAGTTCTCGATTGCAGCCAAGCTGCTGGACCGTTTGATCGAAGAGTCGACTCGCAAAGGCGTGACCGAAGTGTTTCTGGGTACAACCGACAAATTTCTCGCCGCACATAGATTTTATGAGAAGCACGGTTTCCAGGAGATCGCAAAGGAGGATCTGCCTGCGAGCTTTCCGCTAATTGCGGTGGACAGCAAGTTCTACGTGCTGGGTCTGAACCCTGAGTAAAGCTGTGGCCGCAGCTCAGCCCAACGGATTAAACCCGCTCGCCGCACTGCAATAGCGTTGGCGAGTGGCGGATTCAGCGAGACGCTTGCACTGCTCCTTGAAATACACCTTGGCACCCTTGCGACACTCCCGGTATTCGATTGAGCCTCTACGCCAGTTGTGGCACACGCTGGTGCCGTCGATTTGAGCATCTGTAACGATCCATTCAGCGTGATAGGTGCGCTTCCTGTCCCACTGCCACACAACGGCCGACTCAACGAATTGCGCCGCTGCGAGCCTTGGCTGCGGCCTTTGCTGTTGTGCCTTGTAGTGGCTCATATAGCTCGCAGACACCATGCCCTGTGCGGTTGAATTTCGAACTGTCTCTTGGCCTTTGCCAAATCGACAGGTAGCGACTGTTTCGTCGATGAGATTATCCGGTCCCATGCACTCAGACAGTGTTTGGGGGCGGCCCGGCGTCTCGTGTAGTGGTAGCGGAGCAACGGCTGAAGCGTCGGCATCGACGAAAGCAGAAGATAGCGCAGGCGCGGCATCGATTGTTTTCGGCAAATGCCGGTAATGAAACAGGCCGTAAGCGCACAGCCCCATCAGTAAAAGCACCATCAATAGATAGTGCTGGAACGTCGGAGCACTCCTTGACTTGCGGCGCTGAGCACGCGCAATTGTGTCTTCCTCGTCGACACTCAAGTTCTCGGAAGCGTTACGGCGATTCTTCATGTCTTGCAATCAAGCCTCCTGAATATCTGACTGGCTTTTCAGCGCGTTGAAAATGTCCATCGCCGAGCTGTCCCCCGATGTAATGTTGGCGGCGTAGTTGGCGGGATACTGGGCTTTTTCTATGGGTGGCAGCTGGTCATAGTGGGCGAGAAGCATCACCAGTGTTTGCGTGCTTTTGCCGGTTTCATTGTATTCGTCGGTATAGCGTTTACACATCGCCCTGTTCCAGCTTTCCTGTTGAACATGGTTTTCGGACGAAGCCGCGCTTCTCTCATTAATGGTGAAGTCGCCACTTTCGTCATACATAACCAACCTCAATTGATCCTGAGATAAGCCTGCGAACGGGTTGGTGCCTGATCCATTCTTGAACGAAGTCGCCTGCCTCGCTCTTTCGAGCCGCGCAGGGTCGTCCGTATCCGGAATCTCTGCGTCGTGCAGTTTCCTATTGGCGTGATAGCTGTTGCCTGCAATTTTGTCACTAATACTGTTTGCCAGGGACCTCAGGCTTTTGAAGTCAAGACTGCTGTCGCGAGCTTGAGCTCGTGCGGCACTACTACTTAATTGACGGGACAATGTCGAGAAGGTGACACCGTCAATAGCAGATGCAGAATCAAGTTCTTTCAGGCTGGAGTTTAAAGTCGTGGCGGAGGTGCTTTTCTCGACAGTCGTTAGTGCAGTTTTATGGGTGAGGTGTGTGAGGGATGTTGTATCAATCATGCTGCGTCCTCGCGGCAGAGGCCAATCCATGGCTTTATATTCCCTCTTTATATCGGCCCAGCCAGACACCGCTTTAGTTTTCCGCTGAAAAGCGTGCGTATCAAAATGCGACACGCACGCTCCGGGGGCTTATTTCATGGTGAATTCAGCAGCCCACGCGTAGGTGGAGAGATTGGTGGCGCGAGACGTCGCCGCGCAGACTGCGCCGCCTTCAGAGTTTGCAGTCCGGTTCCATTTCGGCACCTTGGCCCCGCCTGCACCGGGAAGCTTTATGAAGGTGGTCGAGAATACGCAAACCTTGGAACCCATGACGTAGCGAACACTGGCGTAGCTGGTATCCGGCGAGAGAGTGCTTTGCACCGAGTAAACATTTGAATCTCCAATTTGGACTTTCGGAGCAATAGCCGTTCTGGCATTAAGCCGAGTCGACATTTCGTTGCGAGTGACCGGCTTATACTCCGCCACCTCCGTTCCAAGATTCTTGAACGTCACAGTGACCGGGGGTCCCGCTTGCGCCGTAACGCTGGTGCACAGTGTTGCAAAAGCAAGGGAAGCCAATAAGGTCTTGTTGGTTTTCATAGGGAATAATCCTTAAGTTACATGAGTAATTTCATATTGATTTTGAATAAGGTAAACGCGAGACGAAACGGGGTAGCGGTCGTTCGTGCCCATACGGATCGTTCAGCTTATAGCGTGTCGCGGAGGGTTAGTAAGTCGTGCGCACAGTGAATGCGTCGGTCAGATAAAGTATCTCCCGTCAACATGATAGATAAAGGTTAAGCGATGCATAAAGCGCATGACTGCCTTGATGGGCCCGTCAGGAGCAAATTTTAACTTACTGAAATTAGTTATTGTTTTTTAACACAAGCGACACGGAAGGCAAGTAGGAAACTTCTGATTCTTCGTGCATTGGCGAAAGAAATTTTTAATTCTTGTCTTTTAGCGCTGCATTGGATTAACTGCGCTGGCGAGAGCTAAACATGTAAGTATATTGCGCCCTACAAGGCTGAAGGGCGCAATAACTTTCTTCACGTCACCGCATAAAACTTGCGCACATACCCCGTGCTGGTCCATTTGCAGGGCGCGCCCTGGGCGACGAATACGGTATCGCCGGTATTCACACTCAGGCTCGGGCCGTTTTCCAGGCTCAACACTACGCTGCCTTCGATCAGGTTCATCAGTTCATGGATCTTGTGCGGCCGCGAGATGCGCTCGTAGGGTGTGGAGTCCCAGACGCCGATGCGCAAAGTGCTTGCGGTGTCTTCAAACAGGTTGTTGCTGCGGCACTGCGGCAGCGCGCTGATCATGATCGCCGGGTCTGGCGGTGACGACGGCGTGAGCATGGCGAGGCGGTCGAGCGCGGTGATGCCGGGTTTGTCTGGCCCGCTGGCCTGGGTGGACGCGCAGAACGCCCAGAGGCTGTCCGGTTGCGCTTCGATACGTACTTGAGTGCCGCGCCCGATCACGGCACTTTCGCCGGTCTTGATCATGATGCTCTCGGTGCCGGAGGTCAGAGTGGCGGACCCGCGATGCATCACCAGCATTTCGGTGTAGGGGTAGGCTGCCAAGGACAGTGACATGCCGAAGTGAACGAGGCCGGCCGCAATACCCTGTTCATCGACAAATGCCGTGCGGCGGCCACTGTCGAACGGGTCATGCGCATCAATGGGGCCGGTGGTGAATTCGGTGTCTACCGGGCTGAGGTCAGCGCGGGCCAATAGCAGGACTGTGGGGTGGGGCATTGAGTCGGGCTCCTGAAGTTGAAGAGTGGCTGATCGTTCCCACGCTCTGCGTGGTAATGCCTTTCGTGACGCTCTGCTTCACATGCTCAAGACCGGACGCAGAGCGTCCAGAACTGCATGCCAACGCAGAGCATTGGCACGATGATGTTCTTCCGGGCGATCAGCCGATCGCCTGGGTAATCAGCGCAAACTGGCGCACACCCTGACTGGCTTGCGGGACTGCGCCCATGCTCATGCAGGTCACGCTATCGACGCGCTTGAGGCCGGCGTCCTCCAGCCAGTCGGCCAGGCCGCTGTCGGTCGGGATGTCGATACGCACGAAGGCATAAGGCACGCGGGCCAGCAGTTCTCCGATCATGTGTTTGGCCTGGTCGACGCTCTGGGCGACGACAGGGCCGAGGCACAGGCCACGGCCGAACGGGCGCAGCAGAGCAAAGGCCTGTAACTGGCCGTCGTGCTCGATGCCGACGGCGTGCTCAAGGTTGTTCAGCACATCGCCCAGCGTCACCGAGCGGTCCATGCCCGAACCGGCGTTGGCCAGTTCCAGCACGCGAGGGTGGTCAGCCTCGCTCAGCCCCCGGCAACGTTCCTGTGCCTTCAATTCGGTGGTGCCGGTCGGTTGTGCCTGCCCCTGACGCTGCTGGATCTCGCCAAAACTGACAAACCCCATCTTCGCGTAGAGCGGCGCACCCGCCAGTGTGGCGTTGAGGACCGCCGTGCGGGGCGCGACGCAGCCGACGGCCAGCTCCATCAACTTGCGACCAATGCCCTTGCCCTGATATTCGTCGCTGACAATCACCAGACCAATGGTAGAAAACTCGCCCTGATGGCAGGCAAAGGCACTGCCGATCAACCGCCCGTTGTGTACCGCGACAAAGCCTTGGGCGACACGTTGCAGCATGGCCCAGTCCTCAAGCCGATGCGGCCACTTCAAGGCGATGGATAACTCGTGCGCGTTGCCGACGTCGGCTGCGGTCATGGGGCGAAATTCAAAATCGAGGCGTTGCTGAGCGAGCATGACGTGTCTCCGTCCAGAAGGATGCACAGGCAATAAAAGGATGCGTCAGGCATGTTGTATCCCACCTGCTGCGGACGGTGACAAGAGGGCTGCACGCATTCGGCAGATTCCACGAAGTGCCGTTCGCCAGACCACAGTTACTGCTTAAATCGGCGCGGCCTCCGGCAGCAAATGCTTAGGGTTTTCACCCCGTGTTCAAGCCTTTTATATAGGGCTCGGAGTTTGTCGCCCGCCAAGCGCTGTCGCGGCGCAGTTTCTGCGGCGCAAACCCGCGGGTTTGAGCCCGAGCGCCCTGAAAAGGGTCATAAAAGCGCCGAAAACCGGGCTCTGCCCAAGGCTGGAGCGCCCCGCAAAGTCTGCTGAGCGCGCACCTCAAAACGGTGGTTTCTATCAAGCAGCCATCACTTTTAACGCCATCTGCTGATTTCACGGTGTTGTAATGAGGTTGTGCTGCAGCGTGCATCACCGCCCCTGAACATCAGGCCGGATTGCTCGTCATGCCATGACCTCAACGAACTTTCAGGACCGCACACAATGAGCTTTCTTCGACCAAAATTCATTACGTTCGACTGCTACGGCACCTTGACCAATTTCCACATGGGCACCATGACGCGCGAGCTGTTTGCCGACCGCGTTGCGGCTGAACAGATGGATCAGTTCGTCAAGGATTTTTCGGCGTATCGTCTGGATCAGGTCATGGGTGACTGGATGCCGTACGACGAAATCCTCAAGGTCGCACTGGCTCGCACCTGCAAGCGCTGGAACGTTGAATACCGCGAAGAAGGCCAACTGTATTACGACGCCGTGCCGACCTGGGGCCCGCACGCCGATGTGCCCGCCGGCCTGTCGAAAATCGCCGACAAGATCCCGCTGGTGATTTTCTCCAACGCCAGCGACAGCCAGATCATGTCCAACGTCGAAAAGCTCGGCGCGCCGTTCCACAAGGTGTTCACCGCTGAACAGGCCAAGGCCTACAAACCGCGTCTGGCTGCTTTCGAGTTCATGCTCGACAACCTGGGTTGCGGCCCGGAAGACATCTTGCATGTGTCCTCGAGCTTCCGTTACGACCTGTTCTCGGCGCATGACATGAAGATCAGGAACAAGGCATTCGTGGCGCGTGGTCATGAGCAGCCAGCCAACAGCAGCTTCGAATACCACCAGATTCCCGATATCGGCGGACTGGCCGGGCTGGTCGGCTTGTAAGCCAGGCCCGGCGCCTGACACCGGCATTTTTCAAGGTGCTCTTCGATGAGTGACAAGGGGAACGAGATGCGCAGTGAGTCTTACTGGCTCGATACGGCTCCAGGCTTTACCGGCGCGCAGGACGGCGCAGTGGAGGGGCAGGCTGACGTGGTAGTGGTCGGTGGCGGTTTCACCGGCCTTGCGGCGGCGCGTGCATTGGCCTTGAAAGGTGCCAGCGTGGTGGTTCTGGAAGCAGGCCGGGTGATCGGCGAAGCGTCGGGCCGCAACGGGGGACAGTGCAATACCGGCGTGGCCCAGGACTATGCGTCGCTGAGCGCAACCCTGGGTGCCGATCAGGCACGCGAGTATTACAAGGCTTACGAAAGTGCGGTGCAGAGCGTCGTGACCGTGATCGAGCAGGAAAACATCACCTGCGACATCAAGCGTAACGGCAAGCTCAAGCTGGCGGCCAAGCCAGGGCATTACGAAGGACTGGCGCGCACCTGCGAGCTGATCCGCCGTGAAGTCGATGCTGACGTCGAGCTGCTGTCCGCCCAGGACGTGCGCGCCGAAATCGATTCGAACGAGTTTCACGGCGGCCTTCTGCAGCGCAACGGCATACAGATGCATGTCGGACGTTTCGGTCTGGGTCTCGCCGACGCGGCGGTGCGTCATGGCGCAAGGGTCTATCAGAACGCAACGGTAAAGGACTGGAAGGCCAACCGTGGCGGCTTTGTGGTCAACACCTCGAAGGGCTCGATCCAGGCCGGCCAGCTGCTGCTGGCGACCGGTGCCTGCCAGCATGGCGGACTGGGCTGGTATCGCCGGCGCATCGTGCCGGTCGGCAGTTTCGTCATCGTCACTGAAGTGTTGCCGCAAGCGCTGATCGACCAACTGTTCCCCCACCAGCGCGCTTACGTGACCAGCCGTTTGATCGGCAACTATTTCCGCCTCACGCCGGACAACCGCCTGCTGTTCGGCGGGCGGGCGCGCTTCGCCATGTCCAACAGCAGCTCCGACGCCAAGAGCGGCAAGGTGCTGCAGGCGGCCATGGTGCAGATGTTTCCGCAACTGGCACACGTCAAGGTCGACTACTGCTGGGGCGGACTGGTGGACATGACCTCGGACCGTCTGCCGCGTGCAGGCGAACACAACGGGGTCTTCTACTCGATGGGTTACAGCGGCCACGGTGTACAGATGTCAGTGCACATGGGGCGGATGATGGCCGAAGTCATGGAAGGCAAGGCACAGGCCAATCCGTGGAAGGACCTGAGCTGGCCAGCCATTCCCGGCCACTTCGGCAAGCCATGGTTTCTGCCGCTGGTAGGCGCGTATTACCGCTACCAGGACAGCCGCCACTGAGTGTTTGTTTGACCGTCGTCGTGTGTGTTTGAAGGACGCTCCGGCCAACCGTGAGCAATTCGGAATTTCCCCTTTTCGACAGGTAGAACTGATATGGCTGATAACAAAACCGACTCCGCGTTGATCACAGGCCAAGACAGCCTGCGGGTTTTCGAAGGTCTCAATCGTGGCCTGTCGCGGCGCGATGCGTTGCGCATGCTGGGTGTTGCAGGTGTGGTTGCGGCGGGCTCCACCAGCCTGTTCGGCGCGGCCGGCAAGGTCTTTGCCGACGACGCGGATGCCCCTGTCAAAGGCAAGCCGGGCGGCCGCATTCGCGTTGCCGGCATGTCCAGTTCTACCGCCGACACGCTGGATCCGGCCAAAGGCGCGCTGTCTACCGACTACGTGCGTCATTTCATGTTCTACAACGGCCTGACCCGTTTCGACAGCCATCTGGTGCCGCACATGGAGCTGGCCGAGAAGATCGAAAGCGACAACGCGACCGTCTGGACCGTGACCCTGCGCCAGGGCGTGACCTTCCACAACGGCAAGGCGCTGACCGCTGGCGACGTGGTGTTCTCCCTGTCGCGCCACAAGGACCCGGCCACCGGCTCGAAAGTCCTGCCACTGATGGCACAGTTTTCCGAGATCAAGGCCACCGGCCCGCTGGAAGTGCAGATCACCCTCAGCTCGCCAAACGCCGAATTGCCGTCGATCCTCGCCGTTTCGCACCTGCTGATCGTGCCCGAAGGCACCACCGACTTCAGCAAAGGCATCGGCACCGGGCCGTTCACCGTCAAGGAATTCAACCCTGGCGTGCGCTCGGTCAGTGCACGCAACCCCAACTACTGGAAGCCGGGCCTGCCGTACCTGGACGAGATCGAATTCATCGCCATCAGCGACGAGCCATCGCGGGTCAACGCGCTGCTTTCCGGCGACGTACACATGATCAACGAGGTCAATCCGCGCTCCACCACACGCATTGCCGCCAGCGCCAAACACCGCGTGGTCGATGCACCGTCCGGCAACTACACCGACCTGATCATTCGTCAGGACCAGATGCCCGGCAAGAGCCCGGAATTCACCGAGGCCATGAAGTACCTGCTGGACCGTGAACAGGTCAAATCGGCGGTGTTCCGTGGCTACGCGCGCGTGGGTAATGACCATCCGATCTCGCCAGGCTCGCGCTACTTCAACGCCGACCTGCCACAGCGCGCCTACGACCCGGAAAAAGCCAAATTCCTGCTCAAGAAAGCCGGCATGGAAAAGATCACCATGGCCGTCGCGGCATCGCCTGCTGCCACGGGTTCGGTGGACATCGCCGTGCTGCTGCAACAGTCCGCCAAACAGGCCGGGCTGACCCTCAACGTCAACCGTTTGCCAAGCGACGGCTACTGGTCCAACCACTGGATGAAACACCCGCTGAGCTTCGGCAACATCAACCCGCGCCCCAACGCAGACGTGATTTTCTCGCAGTTCTTCCAGTCCACCGCGCCGTGGAATGAATCCGGCTGGAAAAACGACCAGTTCGACCAGTTGCTGTTGCTGGCCCGTGGCGAAACCGACGACGCCAAGCGCGCCAAAATGTATGGCGACATGCAGGCGCTGGTGAGCCAGAACTGCGGCATCGGCATCCCCGTGTTCATCAGCAATATCGACGGTGTGGACAAGCGTATCCAGGGCTACTCCAGCAACCCGCTGGGCGGCTTCATGGGCTACATGTTCAGCGAGCAGGTGTGGCTGGACGCATAAATGCAACGCTGAACCGAGCAGGAGGATGCAGATGAATAGCAACACACTCTGGTTGATCGTGCAGCGCTTCGGCGCGGCGATCGTGACGTTGTTGATCGTTTCCATCGTGGTCTTCGCCATCACGGCAGTGTTGCCCGGAGACGCAGCGCAACAGGCCCTTGGGCAATTCGCGACGCCTGAACAGGTCGCGGCATTGCGTACCCAACTGGGTCTCGATCAGCCAGGTGTGGTGCGTTATCTGCATTGGTTGACCAACCTACTCGGCGGCAACCTCGGCGAATCGGTCTCCAACGCGATGCCGGTTTCCGAGCTGATTGCCGGACGCTTCCCGAAAACCCTGATGCTGTCGGCCACCACCGCGCTGGTATCGGTGCCGGTCGCGCTGGCACTGGGCATCGGCGCCGCAATGGGCCGTGGCGGTCGCCTCGATGGCGCGCTGAATTTCATCACCCTGTCACTGGTCGCGGTGCCCGAGTTTCTGGTGGCGACGCTGGCGGTGCTGATTTTCGCCGTCAACCTGGGCTGGCTGTCCGCGCTGTCCTACGGCGCCGATGTCAGCTCGCCGTGGCAGTTCATGCGCACGTATGCATTGCCGGTGATGACCCTGTGTTGCGTGATCGTGGCGCAGATGGCGCGCATGACCCGCGCTGCGGTCATCGACCAGCTGGACAGCCCGTATGTGGAAATGGCGCGCCTCAAGGGCGTCAGCCCGGTGCGCATCGTCTTGCGCCATGCCTTGCCGAACGCCATCGGGCCGATCGTCAACGCCGTGGCACTGAGCCTGTCGTACCTGCTCGGCGGGGTGGTTATCGTCGAGACCATCTTCAACTATCCCGGCATCGCCAGCCTGATGGTCGATGCCGTGACCAACCGTGACATGGCCCTGGTGCAGGGCTGCACGATGCTGTTCTGCTCCGCTTACCTTGGGTTGGTGCTGATGGCCGACCTGTGTGCAATTCTTTCCAATCCGAGGCTGAGAACCCAATGACTCAATTCATTGCGAAATCGACGCCTGCGGCGCCGCAACCGGTGCTTCGCAAAAAGGCGTCCCGTCCGACCTCATGGCTTGGCCTGCTGGGCGCTACGGTGTGCTTCATCTGGTTGATGGTCGCCCTGTTCGGCCCCTGGCTCGCGCCGCATCCGGTGGGCGAAGTGGTCTCCGACAACATGTTCGAAAACATGAGCGCAGCCTACCCGTTCGGCACTGATTACCTGGGCCGTGACATGCTCAGCCGCGTGCTGGTCGGTGCGCGCTTCACCGTCGGTCTGGCATTGATTTCTGCCGTGCTGGCCAGCGGCATCGGCACCCTGTGTGCGCTGCTGTCGGTGATCGCGCCAAAATGGCTGGACGAAATCATCAGCCGCCTGATGGACGCGTTCATCTCGATCCCCAGCAAAATGCTGGCACTGATCATGGTCTCGGCGTTCGGCTCGTCCGAAGTGTTGCTCATCTGCACGGCGGTACTGAGCTACACGCCAGGCGCGTTTCGGATCGCCCGCAGCCTGGCGGTGAACATCGAGGCGCTGGAGTACGTGCAAGTGGCGCGCACACGCGGCGAGGGCCTTATCTACATTGCCTGCCGGGAAATCCTGCCGAACATGCTCAACCCGGTCATGACCGACCTGGGCCTGCGCTTCGGCTTCATCGTCTTGCTGCTCAGCGGCATGAGCTTTCTGGGACTCGGTGTACAGCCGCCTGACGCCGACCTTGGCTCGCTGGTACGCGAGAACATCGGCGGCCTCAGCCAGGGCGCTCCGGCCATCGTGATCCCGGCACTGGCCATCGGCACCCTGACCATCGGCGTCAACCTGTTCATCGACCGGCTGGCCTCGCGGCGCGGCCGTCGTTCGGGAGGGCATTGAGATGAGCCAGTTGATTCGTGTGCAAGACCTGCGTGTGGTTGCCGAGGGCGACCATGGCGAGCTGGAGATCGTCAAAGGCGTCAGCTTCTCGCTGGAAAAAGGTGAAGTGCTGGCACTGATCGGCGAGTCGGGCTCCGGCAAGACCACCATCGCGCTGGCCCTGCTCGGTTACGCCCGACGCGGTTGCAAGCTGGCTGGCGGGGTGGTTCAAGTGGGCGAGCACGACATGCTCAGCCTGCCCGAAAGCCAATTGCAGGGCCTGCGTGGCAACCGCGTTTCCTACATTGCACAAAGCGCCGCAGCCGCCTTCAACCCGGCGAAAAAGCTGATCGATCAGGTGATCGAAGGTGCGCTGATTCATGGTCTGGGCAGCCGCGCGGAACTGGAAGCCAAGGCTGTCGAGCTATTCCGCGACCTGGCCCTACCCAATCCGGAAAGCATCGGCCGGCGTTACCCGCATCAGGTCTCGGGTGGCCAGTTGCAGCGCGTCATGGCGGCCATGGCGCTGATCAGTGATCCGTTGCTGGTGATCCTCGACGAGCCGACCACCGCACTGGACGTCACCACGCAGATCGACGTGCTGCGTGCATTCAAGCGAGTCGTCCGCGACCGGGGTGCCACGGCAGTCTATGTCTCCCACGACCTTGCGGTGGTGGCGCAGATGGCCGATCAGATCGTGGTGCTCAATGGCGGGCGGATCATCGAACAGAGCAGCACCGCCGAGCTGCTCAAAGGTCCGGCGGATGCCTACAGCCGCAGCCTGCTGGCGGCGGCGCGTCCGGATAAAGTACTGAGTCCGGCCAGCGAAGTGGTCAAGGACAGCACGCTGCTGACCATCAAAGGCCTGACGGCGGGGTATGGCAAAAAAGACCTGCAAGGCATGCCGATGATTCGCGTGCTGGAAGACATCGACCTGACCATCCGCCGTGGTCAGGCCATCGGCGTGATCGGTGAGTCGGGCTCGGGCAAATCGACGCTGGCCCGTGTGGTCGCCGGTCTTCTGGACCCGGCGCATGGCAGCCTGACGTTCGACGGTGCCGACTTGTCCGGCACCCTGGCAGGTCGTACCGAAGAACAGTTCCGGCGCATCCAGATGGTGTTTCAGAACGCCGATACCGCGCTCAACCCGATGCACAGCATCAGCGCGATTCTGGCCCGCCCGCTGAAGATGTATTTCGGCCTGAAGGGCAAGGCCCTGCGCGAGCGCATCGATGAGCTGATGGACCTGGTGCGCCTGCCTCGCGAGCTGGCCGAGCGGCGTCCCAACGAACTCTCGGGCGGGCAGAAACAGCGCGTCAACCTGGCCCGCGCCCTGGCGGCCAAGCCGGACCTGATCCTCTGTGATGAAGTGACCTCGGCGCTGGATACCGTGGTCGGTGCATGCATCCTCGAACTGCTCGGCGAACTGCGCCGCAAGCTGGGGGTTTCCTACCTGTTCATCAGCCACGACATCTCCACCGTTCGCGCGCTGTGCGACGACATCGTGGTGATGTACAGCGGCCACAAGGTCGAAGAGGGCAGCCGCGAAGCCTTCAGTCGAGTGCCGTTCCATCCTTACACCGATCTGCTGGTGCATTCGGTGCCGGAATTGCGTCAGGGCTGGCTGGAAACCTGCGGTGTGACCAGCGGCAAGCTGCCGCCCATCAGCGCACCGGCCAACAATCCGGAGCTGTGCACCTTCCTCAATCGCTGCCCGGCCCGCATCGAAGGCCTGTGCAACAAGACCGCGCCGGGTCGTCGCCTGATCGCAGGTGGCAGCGAGATCCTTTGCCACCGCGACAGCGACGAGCTGCAGGCCGTGCAAGAAAACCTGAACCCTGAAACCGTCGGAGCTTACGCATGAATGGCCGTTTTGTGAGACTGGGCGAACGCGAACGCCCGGTCGTGAGCCTGATGGTCGATGGCGCGCCCATCGAGGCATTGCAGGGCGATACCCTGATGGTGGCGTTGCTGACCCGCAAGGCCACATTACGCCAGTCCGAGTTCGACACCGGGCGCCGTGCAGGTTTCTGCCTGATGGGCGCCTGCCAGGATTGCTGGGTCTGGACCCGCAGCGGCGAGCGGCTGCGCGCCTGCTCCAACGAGGTCCGCGACGGACTCGACATCGTCACCACCCAACCGGAGGCGAAATGGCCACTTCTTCACGGTTAGACGTTCGCAACCCCGGCAGCCCCAGAGTCGTCATCATCGGCGCCGGCCCGGCAGGCACCCGTTGCGCCGAAACCTTGCTGGCTGCAGGCATCAAACCGATTTTGATCGACGAAAACCGGCGTGACGGCGGGCAGATCTATCGCCGTCAGCCAGAGGGCTTCAAGCGCGATTATTCAGCGCTGTATGGCACCGAGGCGGCCAAGGCGCGTGACCTGCATGAAAGCTTCGATCGCCTGCGCACGCAGATCGACTATCGCCCCGACACGCTGGCCTGGAACCTGACCCACGGCGAACTGTGCTGCGCCAGTCAGGGCGTGCACACCGTGGTCGAATACGACGCACTGATCCTGTGTGCCGGGGCCACCGACCGCCTGATGCCGATCAAGGGCTGGCAGCTGGCAGGCACCTACAGCCTCGGCGGCTCGCAGATTGCGCTCAAGTCGCAATCAGTCTCGATTGGCAGTCGCGTGGTGTTCATGGGCAGCGGCCCGCTGCTGTACCTAGTCGCCAGCCAGTACGTCAAAGCCGGTGCCGATGTCGCTGCGGTGCTCGACACCTCACCGTTCGGCAAACGCGTCAGCGCGATGCCCAAATTGCTGGCGCGTCCCGGTCTGCTGTTCAACGGCATGAAACTGCTGGGCCAACTGTACAGCGCCGGGGTGCCGGTGCATCTGGGCGTGCAGCCCGAGGAAATCATCGGCAGCGAACAGGACGGCGTGGTCGGCGTGCGCGTGAAGCTGGCCAATGGCACCTCGCTGAACGTCGATTGCGATGCTCTGGCGCTGGGTTACCACCTGCGTCCGGAAACCCAGCTGGCTGATCTGGCCGGCTGCCAGTTACGCTTCGACGAAGCGTCCGGGCAATGGGTGCTGGCAGTTGATGAAGAGGGGCGTACTTCGGTCAAAGGTTTTTACGCCGCAGGTGACGGCGCGAAGATTCGTGGCGCCGATGCCGCCGAACAGGCCGGTCGACTGGTGGCGATGGCACTGCTGGAGGACCTCGGGCGACCTGTGGATAACTCGCGTCAGGAAGAAGTACGCAAGAGCCTGGTGGCAGTGGATCGCTTTCGGGTCGGGCTGGCCGAGGCGTTTCCGTGGCCTGCGGCCCAGGCCGCTGCCTTGCCCGATGACGCCATTGTCTGCCGCTGCGAGATGATCAGCGCCGGTGAGTTGCGCGGCGTCGTACGTGAAAAGGGAGCCTGCGAAGTCAATCGCGCCAAGGCTTTCAGTCGCGTCGGCATGGGCCGCTGCCAAGGCCGCTACTGCTCGCAGGCCGGGGCCGAGGTGATCGCGGCCGAAGCCGGTGTGCCGGTCGAACAGGTCGGTCGCCAGCGGGGTCAGGCGCCGGTCAAACCGTTGTCGATGCTGATCGACGAGGTGGTGTCATGAGGCAGCCGAGAGTCGATGTGCTGATTGTCGGCGGTGGCTTCATGGGCTCGGCGTCAGCCTTCTTTCTGCGCCAGCGCGGCAAGTCGGTGACGCTGTTGGAGCGCGACGTGATCGGCCAGTACGCCAGCGGCGTGAACTTCGGCAACGTGCGCCGTCAGGGGCGGCATCTTGGCCAGCTGGAACTCGCCAACCGTTCCAGAGCGTTATGGCAGCGGCTGCCGGAGCTGATCGGTGAAGACCTGGAATTCCTGCCCAGCGGCCACATGCGCGTCTGCTATCGCGAGGACGAAATCGCCGAACTGGAAGCCTACGCAGCGGCCCCGGAAGCCCGTGAGCTGGACCTGAAAATCTATAGCGGGAAAGCGCTGCACGAGCGCTTTCCGTTTCTCGGGCCGGACGTGAAGGGCGGCTCCTACGCGCCACACGATGGCCACGCCAACCCGCGTCTGGCAGCACCGGCTTTCGCCCGCGCGGCGATTCGGGCCGGGGCGCGGATCGAAGAGCGTACCGAAGTGGCCCATGTGGAAAAGGTCGGTCACGAATTCGAAGTCACCACCACTGACGGGCGCATATTCACCGCCGATCAGTTGCTGATCACCGCTGGCGCCTGGGGACAGAAACTCTCCACGCAGTTTGGCGAATCCGTGCCGCTGGACACCCACGGTCCGCAGATGGCCGTGACCGAGCCGGTGCCGTATGCACTGCCGACAGTGATCGGCGTGTTCACCAAAATCCCTCACGAGGTGATCTACTTCCGGCAGATCGCACGCGGCAACATCGTCATCGGTGGTGGTTTTCGCAGCAAGCCGGACATGATCAACCGCCGCGCCTACGTCGAGCCGCGCAGCATCATCAATCAGGTGCAGCAAATGCGTCGCCTGTTGCCCGGCGTCGGCAACCTGAACATCATCCGCGTGTGGAGCGGCATCGAAGGCTACACGCCGGATTCCCTGCCGGTGATGGGTCGCAGCGGCAAGGTCGACGGCCTGTTCTATGCGTTCGGCTTCTGCGGCCACGGCTTCCAGCTCGGTCCGGGCGTGGGCGACATGATGGCTGAGCTGATCAGCACCGGCGCGACCAGCACCTCGATCAGCCCGTTCGACATTCGCCGGTTTGATGTCAGCCTTGTGGACAACCTCACTGAACAGACGAGTAAAGCCTCATGAGCCCACGCGTACTGGAAATCCTCAAGCGCCTGATCGCCTTCGACACCGTGTCGTCGGAGCCGAACATGGCGCTGATCGAATACGTCCGTGAACTGTTGGCCAGCAAAGGCATCGAGTCGCTGATCGTCAAGGACGAGACCGGCAAGAAGGCCAACCTGTTCGCCAGCACCGGCCCGCGTGATGTACCCGGCGTGCTGCTGTCCGGCCACACCGACGTGGTTCCTGCGGCCGGTCAGGCGTGGACGATGCCGCCATTTCAGGCCACCCTGCGTGACGGGCGCATCTACGGCCGTGGCACCTGCGACATGAAGGGCTTTATCGCCCTGGCTATCGACGCGATGCTCAATGCCGCGGACATGCCCCTGATGCGCCCGCTGCAATTGGCGCTGTCCCACGACGAAGAGATCGGCTGTGTCGGTGTGCGGCGTCTGCTCGACGTCCTGCATCTGGCACCGGTACGCCCGTTCCTGTGCGTGGTTGGCGAGCCGACCCTGATGCAGTTCGCTGTCGGTCACAAGGGCAAGGCGTCCTATCGCACCTTCTGTCGAGGCCAGGAAGCGCATTCCTCGCTGGCCCCAAGAGCGGTCAACGCGATTCATCTGGCCAGCGATTTCATCGCCGAGCTGCGCAACAGCCAGAAGCAGATCGAACAGCAGGGCGCGCGTGACGAGGGCTACGACATTCCCTACAGCACCGTGCACATTGGCCGTATCGATGGCGGCAAGGCGCTGAACATCGTGCCCAACCTGTGCACCATGGAATTCGAGTTCCGCAACCTGCCGGGCGACAATCCCGACGTGCTGCTAGAGCAACTGCGCGAGCGCGCCGAAGTGCTGGTACGCGAAGCGAAACAATTGTCGGGCGTGGCCGCTATCGAAATCGAAGTGATGAACGAGTACCCGGCACTGGAGACACACCCAAGCGTTGAAGCAGTGCGCATGCTGCATGCATTTGCCGAACCGGGCACACAGCACATCAAGGTCTCTTATGGCACCGAGGGCGGCCTGTTCGCCGGGCGCCTGAATGTGCCGGTGGTGGTCTGCGGGCCAGGCTCCATCAAGCAGGCACACAAGCCGGACGAGTTTATCGACGAGAGCCAGATGGACGCGGGCGAGCGGTTTCTGCAGAGCCTGCTGGGGTCATTGAAGCAGTAGAGGCTGCCGTCCGCAGGCAAATTTCAGCATCGGACGCTGCCGTTATCCTGCTTTCAGCATCCTGGACTGTGGCGTCTGCCTAGACTGGCAGTCATCCCGGAACAGGACTCGATCATGCTCAAGAATCAGTTGAAAGACCCCAGCCTGCTGGTAGACCGCGCCTACGTCGATGGGCAATGGATCAGCGCTGACGATGGTGCAACCCTGACCATCAGCGACCCGGCCACCGGCGAGGCGCTGGCGCAGGTGCCGGCCCTGCAGGGCGTCGAAACCCGGCGTGCCATCGAAGCGGCCGATCGCGTCTGGCCTGCCTGGCGCGCGCGTCCCGCGGCCGAACGCGCGGCGCTGCTGGAGCGCTGGCATCAGGCAATGCTCGACAACGTCGAAGACCTGGCGCTGATCATGACCCTTGAGCAGGGCAAGCCGCTGAACGAGTCGCGCGGCGAGATCCGCTACGGTGCCAGCTTCGTCAAATGGTTCGCCGAAGAGGCGCGTCGCTCGTACGGTGAAACCATTCCCGCCCCCAGCGCAGACCGTCGCTTGATGACCCTCAAGCAGCCGGTGGGTGTCTGCGCCGCGATCACGCCGTGGAATTTCCCCAACGCCATGATCACCCGCAAGTGTGCGCCAGCCTTGGCCGCAGGGTGCCCGATCATCGTCAAGCCATCTGACCTCACGCCCTTGTCAGCCCTGGCGCTGGCGGTGCTGGCCGAACGCGTGGGCATTCCTGCCGGGGTGTTCAATGTCATCACTGGCATGCCCACCGGGATTGGCGAAGAACTGACCGGCAACCCGGTGGTGCGCAAGATTTCCTTCACCGGTTCGACGCCGGTCGGCCGTCTGCTGATGCGCCAGAGCGCCGAACACATCAAGCGTCTGAGCCTTGAACTGGGCGGCAACGCGCCCTTCATCGTGTTTGACGACGCGGACCTGGAACAGGCGGTGACGGGCATCATGCTCAGCAAATTCCGCAACGCCGGGCAGACCTGCGTGTGCGCCAACCGGATTCTGGTGCAAAACGGCATCTACGACCGTTTCGCTGCGCGGCTGGTGGAAGAGGTCGCCAAGCTCAAGGTCGGCAACGGCCTGGAAGAGGGCGTGACCATAGGCCCGCTGATCAACCCGGCAGCGGTCAGCAAAGTCGCCCGGCATATCGACGATGCGCTGAGCCAGGGGGCGAAACTGCTGCACGGCGGCTCTCCCGACGGCACCAGCCAGTTCGTCCAGCCCACGGTACTGGGCGATACCCACGCGGGCATGCTGCTGGCCAACGAAGAAACCTTCGGCCCGGTCGCGCCGCTGATGCGCTTCACAGATGAAGCCGAAGCGCTGGCACTGGCCAACGCCACGCCTTATGGCCTGGGTGCGTATTACTTCACCCAGGACCTGCGTCGCTCATGGCGTTTCGGCGAGGCGCTGGAGTTCGGCATGGTCGGACTCAACACCGGCATCATCTCCATGGAAGTCGCCCCGTTCGGCGGCATCAAACAATCCGGCCTGGGCCGCGAAGGCTCCAGCTACGGACTGGATGAATACCTGGAAGTGAAGGCGTTTCATGTGGGCGGGTTGTAGCGTTCAGAACGGCGTACCAACGCGGAGCGTCGGCACGATAGTTGAGATTATCGTTCCTCACGCTCCAGCGTGGGGAACGATAATCCAACGCATCAGTAACCCTGGCCGCGATCCACCTGCCCCTGCATCGCTTCACCACGCTCAAAACGGCGAATGTTATCGAGCAGGCCAGGAAAGGCGCTTTCCGGCTGGGTCATGGCCGCCACATGCGGGGTCAGCAGGATCTTCGGGTGGGTCCAGAACGGATGGTCGGCTGCCGCCGGTTCCTGCTGCAGCACATCCAGTACCGCAGCGCTGAGTTGGCCGCTGTCCAGCGCTTCCAGCAAGTCCGCTTCCACCAGATGCCCGCCACGACCCATATTGATCAGCGCGGCACCCTTGGGCAATTGTTCGAAAAGCTGACGATTAAGGATGCCTTCGGTCTGCCCGGTCAGCGGCAGTACACACAGCAAAATGTCGCACTGCCCCAGAAAGGCTTGCAGTTGCCCTTCCCCGGCATAGCACTCGACAGCGTCGATTCGATGCTCGCTGCGCGCCCAGCCCGACAGTTGGAAACCGAACGGTTTGAGGCTCGACAGAATATGCTGCGCCTGCAACCCAAGCCCCATCACGCCCACTCGACGTTGCCTTGCCGGTATCAGCGGGTGGGCTTTCCAGACGCCTTCAACCTGCTGCTGCCGATAACGCAGCATTTCCCGGTGCAGGCTCAGCACGGCAAAGGTTGCGTACTCACACATCCCGTGACTGATACCGGGGTCCAGCAGACGCACCACCGGCAGCGATTTCGGAATACGGCTCAGGTCCAGCTGGTCCACACCTGCCGAGAGGGCGAACAGCACTTTCAGGTTGGGCAGCAGCTCCTGCAGATCATCGGGCGCCAGCCAGGCACCCAGATAGTGGATGTCGGCCGGGTCGCCGATGTCCGGCCATACCCTCCATTCAATGTCCGGCGCGTGCTCGGCAAACAGGACGCGCCATCGTTCGGCACGTGCGGGATCGGCTTTGTAGAGCAGGGCGGGCATGGGCATTTCCTGAGCATGAAAGGGGAGCCCCATCATGCCGCAAATGCAAAGCAGGATCTGTCGAAACGCCTGCTTCCTGGCCTCTCCAATGTCCGAAAAGCGCCGCTGCCCGGCAGATTGCATGGCGATTTGCGGGCATGAAGGAATCTGCCGTTTGCAAGGCGAAAAACAGTCGATATGGACATCTGAGGGGGCAAGTTCGGCGTAGATCATTTCGCTGAACGCTTAACCTGAACAGCATCGCAGCCACCCCGCCGGCTGCCTGGCCCACGACAGGTATAACCATGAACAGCAAAGTCGACGAAACCCCTCATCTGCTCCGCCAGCGCGATCAGTTCGTGCCGCGCGGGATTGTCACGGCCCACCCGCTGGTCATCGACCGGGCACAGGGTTCTGAATTGTGGGACGTCGATGGCAAGCGCTATCTGGATTTCGTCGGCGGTATCGGCGTGTTGAACATCGGCCACAACCACCCGAACGTGGTCGCGGCGATTCAGGCGCAACTGACCAAAGTCACCCACGCCTGCTTTCAGGTGGCGTCCTATCAGCCCTATCTGGACCTGGCCAAACGCCTGAGCCATCTCATCGCGGGCCAGAGCGGCATCGATCACAAGGCCGTGCTTTTCACCTCCGGCGCCGAAGCGGTCGAAAACGCGGTGAAAATCGCCCGCGCCCACACCAATCGCCCGGCAATCATCTCGTTCCGCGGCGGTTTTCATGGCCGTACGCTGCTTGGCACCACGCTGACCGGCATGAGCCAGCCGTACAAACAGAATTTCGGCCCGATGGCTCCCGAAGTGTTCCACACGCCGTACCCGAACGAGTATCGCGGCGTGACCAGCGAAGTCGCGCTGGCGGCGTTGCACGAGCTGTTGGCCACTCAGGTCGCACCGGAGCGTGTGGCGGCGATTCTGATCGAGCCGATGCAGGGCGATGGCGGCTTCCTGACTGCGCCGGTGGAGTTCATGAAGGCCTTGCGTGCGCTGACCGAGCAACACGGCATCGTGCTGATTGTCGATGAAATCCAGTCCGGTTTCGGGCGGACCGGCAAATGGTTCGGCTTCGAGCATTCGGGTATCCAGCCTGATCTGGTGACCGTGGCCAAGAGCCTCGCGGGCGGCATGCCGCTGTCGGGCGTGGTCGGGCGTGCCGAGATCATGGACGCACCGCTTCCGGGCGGCCTGGGCGGCACCTACGGCGGTAATGCGCTGTCGTGCGCCGCTGCGCTGGCGGTGATCGACACGTACGAGCAGGAAAACCTGCTGGCACGCGGCGAGCAGTTGGGCGAACGTCTGCGTGCGGGTCTGCTTGCGCTCAAAGAACGTTACGCGTGTATTGGTGACGTGCGCGGCACGGGTTTCATGCTCGCCATGGAGCTGGTCAAGAATGACGCGGCACGCAGTCCGGACGCCGATCTTAACCAGAAGGTCATCGATCAGGCGCGCATCGGCGGCCTGCTGGTGATCAAGTGCGGCGTGTACCGCAACGTCCTGCGTTTCCTGGCCCCCCTGGTGACCACCGAGCAGCAGATCGATGAAGCACTGGGCATTCTCGACGCTGCCTTGGCACGAGTATTGAAGTCCAGCTGAGCGCAAGCGTGGTCGCGGCCGTCGCGAGACGCTGCGACCACCCGCGCTGGGGATCATTGTTGAATGGAGACGTTGCCTGCCATGGGGCTTATTGATTACCGCGCACTGCTGATCGATTGTGATGAAGTGCTGGTGGACCGTGATTCAGGTGTCTGGGCGGCGTTGCAGCCGTTGCTGGAAAACGGCCTGAATACACCGGAGAAAGATCAGGTGCTGACCGAGTTCAATGACGTGGTCCGCACCTTGTATCCGCGCTTCGACGAACTGGGTTTCAGCGGGCTGCTGTGCTTTGCGCATCGACAGCTGGCCGAACGCCTGGGGATCAAGGCGAGTTGGGAAGAGGGCATGACCTTCGCCCGCTCGGTGCCGAACTGGACGCTGTTCGAGGATGCGCCCGGCGCGATGCTCTACCTGCGCAAGTTCTATCGATTGCTGGTGTACGCCGACCGCGACCTGCAGGATCGCGGTGCGCTGTGCGAACGACTGGGGCTCGAGCCCGACAGCCTGCTGTCACTGACCACCCACCCGTTGGGCGACACGGCGTGGCTTGCCGACATGGATCTGGAGCCGCGTGACACCCTGATAGTGTCACGCCCTCCGGCCTCGGCGCTGAGCACTGGCGGGCTGTGCCTGATCCGCCGCAGCCGTGAGCAACACCGTCAGCCATGCACCGCCGACCTGTGCATCAACAGCATGGCCGATCTGGTCGCTCAGCATCAGCTGTCTTTACGGCGCTGATTTTGCTAGAAGGTAGGCACCGTGAATGGCAATACAAGAGGTAGGTAATGGAAGGCTTGGTCAAACTGGATCGGATTGATATCAATATTTTGGTAGAACTCCAGAAAGACGGGCGCATGACCAACGTCAGCCTGGCCGATGCCGTCGGGCTTTCCGCGAGCCCTTGCCTGCAACGCGTCAAACGTCTGGAGTCGGCAGGTTACATTTCCAGCTACAAGGCGCACCTCAATCTGGCCAAGATCACCGAATCGGTCACCGTGTTCACGGAGATCTCCCTCAGCGACCACAAGCGCGAAGACTTCGCTAAATTCGAAGCCAACATCCGTCACGTCGACGAAGTGCTGGAATGCCACCTGATCAGCGGCGGCTACGATTACCTGGTGCGCTTCATGACCCGCAGCATTCAGCATTATCAGGAAGTGATCGAAGAGCTGCTGGACAAGAACATCGGCATCTCCAAGTACTTCAGCTACATCGTCATCAAATCCCCGGTCATGAAAGACGGCGTACCGCTGCGCAAACTGTTGCGCCACTGAAGCTCCAGCCAAGAGGGCGCGGAGCGTCCGGAACGGCATACCCACTTCAGAGCATGGGCACGAGGGCCATGTGGATTGTGGGAGTGACCGGGACGGCGATCTGCATTGCTTCGAAGGCGGTGGTTAAAGCGACCTGATATCAAGGCTGACTGGCCTCTTCGCGAGCAAGCTCGCTCCCATAGGATGTGTGTATCGCGCTGAGCCACGATGGTGTTTGCCCGGACACCTCGCGCGCCACCCGCTCTGCGATATCCCTGACACCTATCGTTCCTCACGCTCCAGCGTGGGAATGCCTTGCGTGACGCTCCGAGTCACAGATCTGCGCAGCACCGCATACGCAGCCGTGAATACCGGGCAAAGAATATGTATTTCTGAAATTCTGGCATAGGGCTACTATCCGGACGGCACTTTGGCCGGGCTTTTGCTCGTGCAGATTTGAAAACCGGCAGGAGCCCCTGTCGCCATGGATTTCAAAAGGATGTGTTCGATGCCCGTAGCCCCCCGTTTCCTTGACCATTACCGCAAGGCCGACCGGATCATGCTGGGTCTGATCTGGCTGTTGTTCATCTACGCGCTCGGGTTGGCGTTCTGGTTCGACACCTTCACCCAGGCAGTCATCGTCGGTGGCGGCACCGCGGTGGTGCTGACCGGGCTGTATCGGGCCATCGGCGGCACCCGATTGATGCGTTGCTGTTTCGGTGTGGGCCTGATGGTCATGACCGCGCTGCACATCAATCAGACGCACGGGCAGGTCGAGATACATTTCGGCATCTTCGTCCTGCTGGCAGTGCTGACCTTCTACCGCGACTGGCTGCCGATTCTGGTCGCTGCCGTCACCATCGCTCTCCACCACATCGTTTTCCATGCCTTGCAGCACTCCGGCTTCCCGGTGTACGTCATGCACCACGGCTTCGGCTGGAGCATGGTGCTTGTGCATGCGGTGTATGTAGTCGTTGAAAGCGCGATTCTGGTTTACCTGGCCGTGCAGAATCAGGCCGAGGCGGTCGAGAATCAGGACATGCTGGACCGGATGCTGGCCACCACCAACCAGTTCTCTACCGATAGCCAGTCCAGCGAGCGCTCGGGCAAACATGTCTCGCTGGCTCAACGTTTCGAGCAGTTTCTGGCGCAGATCACCAGCCTGGTCGACGGTGTGGTACGTGACACTCGCGGGCTGGGCGAACTGGGTCATGACCTCGCCAAGGCCAGTGGTACGCTGGAAACCGGTGCGCAGCATCAGCTCAGTGAAATCGCCCGCATGACCAGCGCCATGCAGCGCATGGGCGAAGCCATGAACGATATCTCCAGCCACGTCGCGCAAGCTGTGCAGCGGGCCGGTGACGCCAGCGATCAGGTCGCCCACGGGCGCGACAGTGTCGACCGTGCACAGAGCGAAATCACTCAGCTTGCCGCACGCATCACGACCACCGATGAAACCGTACAGGCCCTGGCCAACCAGTCAGAACAGATCGGCAAAGTGCTGGACGTGATCGGCAGCATTGCCGAGCAGACCAACCTGCTGGCCCTCAATGCTGCAATCGAAGCCGCACGCGCCGGTGAGCAGGGCCGAGGCTTTGCGGTGGTGGCGGACGAGGTGCGCAACCTCGCGCAGCGCACAGCGTCGTCGACCAAGGAAATCCAGACCATCATCGAAGACCTGCAAAAAGGCAGTCGTCAGGCCGCTACGGCCATGAACGACAGCCTGCAGGGCGTCGGGCGTTGTGTCGAGGACAGCCAGCGCGCTTCGGAATCCTTGCGCGCGGTCGGCGAAGGCATCGGCCATATCACCCAGCTCAACGGCCTGATTGCCACGACGACCGAACAACAGTCCGCCGTCAGCCGGGAAATTGCCGATCAGCTGCGCTCGGTACAGACCATCGCCGAGCACACCGCTGCCAATATCGGTGTGTTGGCGACCAGCAGCCAGAGCCTGTCGCCGCTGGCCATTCGCCTGGAAGCGCTGGGCCAGAGCTTTCACGCGTAGCTTTCGGGCTCAGGCAAACACCAGCCCCGACGAGCGCAGCAGTTCCTGAGTGTAGGCCTGCTGCGGTGCGGCGAAGATCTCGCGGGACGGGCCCTGCTCGACCACCTTGCCGTCCTTGATCACGATCAGATCATGGGCCAGGGCGTGAACCACCGCCAGGTCATGGCTGATGAACAGGTACGTCAGACCGCGACGGATTTGCAGGTCACGCAGCAGGGCGACGATTTGCTTTTGCACGGTCCGGTCGAGCGCCGAGGTCGGCTCGTCGAGCAGGATCAGATCCGGTTCAAGCACCAACGCCCGTGCGATGGAAATACGCTGACGCTGACCGCCGGAAAACTCGTGCGGGTAACGATGCCGGGTGGCCGGGTCCAGACCGACTTCCTGCAACACGCGGATCACCGTCTGTTCCCGCTCTTTCGGCGTACCGATGTTGTGCGTCACCAGGCCCTCGGCAATGATCTGTTCCACGGTCATGCGCGGGCTGAGGCTGCCGAACGGGTCCTGAAACACCACCTGCAACTGGCGGCGCAACGGGCGCATCAGGTGCTGACTGTGCAGGCTCAGTTCCTTGGTGCCGAAGCGTATGCTGCCCTCTGAATCGACCAGGCGCAAAATCGCCTGACCCAAAGTCGATTTACCCGAACCCGACTCGCCGACAATGCCCAGCGTCTTGCCCTTGAGCAGCTCGAAACTCACCCCGTCCACCCCCTTCACATACTGCGGCTCACGTTTGAACCAGGCCTTGCCCAGCGGGAACCAGACCTTCAGGTCCTGCACCGACAGCAGCGTGTTGCTGTGCGTAGACGGCACCGGTTCGCCATCCGGCTCGGCATTGATCAGCAGGCGGCTGTAAGGGTGCTGCGGACTGTCGAACAGGGTCTGGCAATCGGCCTGCTCGACAATCTCGCCCTCACGCATCACGCAGACCCGCTGGGCGATGCGCCGCACCAGATTGAGGTCGTGGCTGATCAGCAGCAGCGACATGTTCAGCCGCTGTTGCAGGGACTTGAGCAATTCCAGGATCTTCACCTGCACGGTCACGTCCAGCGCGGTGGTCGGCTCGTCGGCGATCAGCAGATCCGGCTCGTTGGCCAGCGCCATGGCAATCATGATGCGCTGCCGCTGCCCACCCGACAGTTGATGCGGATACGCCTTGAGACGTGACAGCGGGTCACGAATGCCGACCAGTTCCAGCAGCTCCAGGGTGCGGCTCAGGGCGGCCTTGCCCTTGAGGCCCTTGTGGGTCACGAGGATTTCGCCGATCTGTTTTTCGACCGTGTGCAGCGGGTTCAGCGAACTCATGGGCTCCTGAAAAATCATCGCCACGCGATTGCCGCGCAGGCTGCGCAACTGCTTGTCGCTGGCGCTGACCAGATCCAGCCCGTCGTAACGAATCGAGCCTTGCGTGCTGACGGTTTTCGCCGGCAACAGGCGCAGAATCGAATGCGCCGTGACCGACTTGCCCGAGCCGGATTCGCCCACCAGCGCCAGGCACTCGCCACGACGGATATCGAGGCTGACGCCATGCACCACTTCGCGGCCGTTGAAAGCGACCCGCAGGTCGCGAATTTCAATCAGGTTGTCTTGCATGTCAGCTCCGAGGATCGAACGCGTCGCGGCAGGCTTCGCCGATGAACACCAGCAGAGAAAGGATCAAGGCCAGCACCAGGAACGCGGTCAGCCCCAACCAGGGCGCTTGCAGATTGCGCTTGGCCTCGCCGATCAGCTCGCCCAGCGACGCACTGCCCGCCGGCATGCCGAAGCCGAGAAAATCCAGCGCAGTGAGGGTGGCGATGGCGCCGGTGATGATGAACGGCAGGTAGGTCAGGGTGCTGGTCATCGCGTTGGGCAGGATGTGCCGCCACATCAGCGCAGCGTCGGTCAGGCCCAGTGCGCGGGCGGCTTTGACGTATTCCAGATTGCGCCCGCGCAGGAACTCGGCACGCACCACGTCAACCAGCGACAGCCAGGAGAACAGCGCCATGATCCCCAGCAGCCACCAGAAACTGGGGGACACGAAGCCGGACAGAATGATCAGCAGGTACAGCACCGGCAGCCCCGACCAGATCTCCTGAATGCGCTGGCCGATCAGGTCGGTCATGCCGCCGTAGTACCCCTGAATCGCCCCGGCACACACGCCGATCACCGTGCTGATCGCGGTCAGCAGTAGCGCGAACAGAATGGAAATCCGCGCGCCGAACAACACCCGCGCCAGCACATCACGGGCCTGTTCATCCGTGCCCAGCCAGTTGATGTGGCCCGGCGGGCTGGGCGATGGCGCGTCCAGGTCGTAGTTGATGGTGTCGTAGCTGAACGGGATCGGCGCGAACAGCATCCAGCCGTTTTTTGCCGCGATCAGCTTGCGCACATAATCGCTGGCATAGTCCGGCTCGAAAGGCAGCTCGCCGCCGAAATCGGTTTCCATGTAGGTGTGCAACACCGGGTAATACATCTGCCCGTCGTAGCTGACCAGCAGCGGCTTGTCGTTGGCGATCAGTTCGCCGCACAGGCACACCAGCATCAGGCCGATGAAGATCCACAGCGACCACCAACCGCGACGGTTGGCCTTGAACAGGTCGAAGCGACGCCGGGTCTGGGGAGAGAACTCGAACATCAGGCGCTCCTCGCGGAAAAGTCGATGCGTGGGTCGACCAGCGTGTAACACAGGTCACCGATCAGTTTGATCAGCAGGCCGAACAGCGTGAACAGAAACAGCGTGCCGAATACGATGGGGTAGTCGCGCGAGACGGCTGCTTCGTAGCTCATGCGCCCCAAACCATCGAGGCCGAAGATGGTTTCGATCAGCAGCGAGCCGGCGAAGAACACCTCGATCAAGGCCTGCGGAATACCGGCGATCACCAGCAACATGGCGTTGCGAAACACGTGGCCGTACAGCACGCGATGCTCGGTCAGGCCCTTGGCGCGCGCCGTGACCACGTACTGGCGGCTGATCTCGTTGAGAAAGCTGTTCTTGGTGAGGATGGTCAGCGTGGCGAAGCCGCCGATTACCAGCGAGCTGACTGGCAACACCAGGTGCCACAGATAGTCCTTTACCTTGCCCCAGGTGCTCAGGCTGTCGAAGTTGTCCGAGAACAGCCCTTGCGCCGGAAACCAGCTCAGGTAACTGCCCCCGGCAAACACCACGATCAGCAGAATGGCGAACAGAAACGCGGGCGTGGCGTAACCGATGATCACCAGCGTGCTGCTCCAGACATCGAACGCGCTACCGTGCCGCACCGCCTTGCGAATGCCCAGCGGGATGGAAATCAGGTAGGTGATCAGCGTCGCCCAAAGCCCGAGGGACAGCGACACCGGGAGCTTTTGTGCAATCAGTTCGGTGACCGGCGCACCGCGGAAGAAGCTGGTGCCGAAGTCCAGTTGCGCGTAGTTCTTGAGCATCAGCCACAGCCGTTCGTGCATCGGTTTGTCGAAACCGTAATGTTCCTTGATCTGCTCGATCAGCGCCGGGTCCAGCCCACGGGTGCTGCGGCTGGCGGTGCCGCTTGCGGCTACTTCGCCCCCGCCGCCCCCCACACCGTTGGGGCTGAAGCCCTGAATGCGCGCGATGGCCTGCTCGACCGGTCCGCCGGGAGCGGCCTGCACGATCAGGAAATTCACAATCAGAATGGCCAGCAGCGTGGGAATGATCAGCAGCAGGCGTCGAATCACATAAGCCAGCATCTCAGTACTCCTTGGCGGCGGCAGGCTTGCCGGTCAGCGCAGCGGCCTGAGCATTGGTCAGCGGCGTCGGGCTGATCTGCCACCAGGTTTCCAGACCAACGTCATAGGTCGGTGCCACATCAGGCATGCCGAAACGGTTGGCGAACACCAGTGGCGTGCCCTTGGAGTAGTAGTTGGGAATCATGTAGTAACCCCATTGCAGGACCCGGTCCAGGGACCGTGCGTAGAGCACCATGTCATTGCGCGTATTGGCGCTGACCAGCCCGTCGATCAGCGTGTCCACCGCAGGATTGCGCAGCACCATGGCGTTGGAGCTGCCCACTTCGGTGGCGCTTTGCGAGCCGTACAGGTTGTACAGCTCACGGCCAGGGGAAATGATCGGATTACCGTTTTTCGGCAGGTTGACCACGATCATGTCGTAGTCCCGCGCATTGAGCCGGTTGATGTACTGCGCCGAATCGATGCGCAGGAAATCCAGGGTGATGCCGATCTGCGCCAGCGTGCGCTTGAACGGCAGAATCAGCCGGTCGAAACCGCCTTGACCATCGATGAAGCTGAACACCATCGGCTCGCCCGCCGCGTTGACCAGCTTGTTGTCCTTCGGATGCCAACCGGCTTCGGCCAGCAGCTTGAGGGCCTGCAACTGCTTGTCACGGATGTAGCCGCTGCCGTCGGTTTTCGGTGGCTGATAGACCTTGCTGAACACCTCTTCCGGCACCTGGCCGCGCAAGGGCTCGAGAATTTTCAGCTCGGCCGGGGTCGGCAGCTCGGTGGCGGCCATGTCGCTTTTCGGGAAATAGCTTTGTTCGCGCACGTAGAAATTGCGCATGACCCGACGATTGATCCAGTCGAAATCCCACAGCAACGACAGCGCCTCGCGCACGCGGCGGTCCTTGAACATGGGTTTGTCCAGATTGAACACAAAGCCCTGCGCGGCGACCGGCCGTTGCGGTGCGAGGATGCGCTTTTGCAGGCGCCCGTCGTCAATCGCCGGGCCGCTGTAGCCGACCACGAAGCCTGAAGAGGAGAACTCGCGGTTGTAGTCGAACATCCCGGCTTGCAGCAGTTGGCGGGCGATTTCGATGTCGCCGTAGTAGTTCACGGTGAGCGTGTCGAAGTTGTACAGGCCACGGCTGACCGGCAGGTCCTTGCCCCACCAGTCCTTGACCCGTTCAAAGACCACGCTGCGTCCGGCATCGACCTTGGCGACCCGGTAGGGCCCGTTGCCCAGCGGCGGCTCGAAACCGCCGCCGTTGGCGAAGTCGCGGGTCTTCCACCAGTGCTCGGGCAGAATGTGCAGGCTGGCAATATCCAGCGCCAGCATGCGGTTGAGGTTGTTCTTGAAGTCGAAGCGAATCTGCAGCGGCCCTTCGATGGTCACCTCTTTGACGTCGGCGAACATGGGTCGATAACTGAAGCTGGCCTTGGTGGTTATCAGCTCGAAGGTGTAGCGCACGTCTTCGGCGGTGACGGGCTTGCCGTCCTCGAAGCGCGCCTTGGGGTTGAGGAAAAAACGAATCCACAGACCGTCCGGGTCCATCTCCATCTTTTCCGCGATCAGGCCATACACCGTGTACGGCTCATCCAGCGAGCGATAGGCCAGTGGCGAGTACACCCAGCTGTCGACCTCGCGCACATTGATGCCCTGATCGACGTAGGGATTGAGGTAATTGAACTGGCCGATTTCTTCCGCCGACCGGGTCAGCGAACCACCCTTGGGAGCGTTCGGGTTGACGTAATCGAAGTGCTGGAAGCCGGCCGGGTATTTCGGTGCCTCGCCATAGACGGTCAAGGCGTGGGTCGGCGTCGCCAGCACAGTCTGCCAGCCACTGCACAGTGCAACACCCAGAAGCAGGCGCCGCAGAAAACGGTTAAGACGCGACATGGTGGGGCTTTCCTCGTACGCACTGAATGACGGAACACTGCGAAAAAGCCCCCGGCCGGGGAAGGCGGATGAAACCTGGGCCGGAGGGGGCGAGCTCGCAATCTGACGTGGCCCACGGAGCGTTATGGGCCACGTCGTCACACTCAGAAGTGGTAAGTCGCGCGGGCGAACAGGGTGCGGCCCAGCGGGTCAGCGTAACGAGGGTCGTAGCCGGACTGGAAGTTGTAGGCCTGGTTGGAGAACGGCGGGTTGCGGTCGAACATGTTGCGCACACCGGCGTCGATATCCAGCACCTTGTCGAAGGTATGACCCACCGACATGTCCCACAGCGCATACGACGCGACCCGCGCATTGGTGGTGCGGTCGTAGTCGTTGTAGCCGCTGGTGAAGCGGTTGGTGATGGAGGCGCGGGTATCGCCCAGTGCCCAGGTACCGGTCAGCACGTGTTTCCAACGCGAAATCACGCCGTCGCCCTGGAAGTCGCCGACCTTGTCGGTGTATGGGCCGTCGATGATGTTCTGGAAGTCATAACGCGTCACATAGGTGCCGGTCATGCCCAGACCGAACTGACCATAAGGCGTGTTCGGGAAGCGATAGTCGAGGGTTACGTCGACACCGCTGGTCTTGACGATGCCCAGGTTGGCGTTGCCGGTGACGATATTGGCGATCGAACCGTCGGCAGCGCGCACGTAGCGGTCGGCGTAGGTGTTGGGGTCATCGAACACGGTCGACTCGGGGAACGCCTGGATCTGGTTGGAAATGTGAATCCACCAGAAATCCAGGCCCATCGACAGGTTGTTGACCGGCTGATAGACGAAGCCCAGCGTCATGTTGCGGGCTTTTTCCGGGGCCAGCTCGGTGTTGCCTCCACCATTGTTGAGGAACTGCTGCTGGCAATCACGACCGGCGTTACCACCCGGCTGGACGACGCCACCGGCACACAGAACCGGGTCGTTGTAATAGCCCTGGGTGAAAGTCGTACTGCGCGGGGCATACAGCTCGTAAAGCGACGGCGCGCGGAAACCTTCGCTGTAGGCACCACGGACCACCAGTTGCTTGAACGGCTGGTAGCGGAACGAGTATTTCGGGTTGGTGGTGCTGCCGAAGTCGCTGTATTTGTCGTGACGGACGGCGGCGGTCAGTTCAAGGCTGTCCAGCACGGGCACGTTCAGTTCGGCGTATTCCGCCTTGACGCTCCTGTCGCCTTCGACGCTACCGGCGGCATCTGCGCCCAGGCTGCTGATGTCGTTGACGTAGGCTTCGTACTGCTGATGCATTTTCTCTTTGCGGTATTCGCCGCCCAACGCCAGACCCGCAGGGCCTGCACCGAACCAGTCACCGATTTCCCGGCTGATGCGCGCATCGAGCCCGGCCACCCGGCCCACAGCACTGGAGTACTGGCCGTGATATTCGTTGGCATCGATCAGTGCCTGACCGGCAGCGGTTTGCGGGCCGAACGGGTTAAGGGTGCCATTGGCCAGGCCGTTGAGCATTGCAGCGTCACTGACATAACCGTTGGTGAGCGATGACAGGACTTTGTTCTGGTTGTAAGAAGCACCTACGTTGTAGTCCCAGCCGCCCACCAGGCCGTCGAAGTTCAGCAGGAAACGCTGGCTGGTGTTCTGGTCGCTGGACCCGCGTGGCCCGGCTGCGGTTTCTCGCCAGGCTGTGCTGATCGGTTGGGTCGGGTCGAGAGTAAAGTCGGTCGGTGCCGGAGTGATGCCGTTGCCGGGATAAAAAGGCGACGATGAGTCCAGAGACAGGCCGGTAAGGGGCGCAGGCCCGATATCGGTATGGTTGTTGTTACGAGCCCAGAAGTATTCGAGGCTGACGTTATGATCGTCTGCCAGCTTGCCGGTGGCCTTGCCAAAAAACGAGGTCTTTTCGGTTTGCGGGATCAGGTCGATGTATTCACGGGTGCTGAACCGGCAGATGCCGTTGCTGGCGATCAGGTTAGGGCCGCCGCAGTTTCTGCCCAGCGGGTTCGCAGAGTTGTCACCCTGGAAGTAATTGCCGGGATAGGCCGTACCGGAGGTCTGATTGAGCCCGCGTCCTGGCACGTAATCTCTGGCAAACGAGCGGTCGTTGGCGTCCAGGTTTTGCTGTTTGTTGTAGTTGAATACACCCATGACGTTGAAGCGGTCTTGCTCCAGATCGCCAAAGCCCCAACTGGCGCTCATGTCCTTGGTGGCACCGCCGCCGCTGGCGGTCGGGGTTTCTCCACCCAGGGTCAGGCTGCCGTCGGTCAGGGATTTTTTGGTGATGAAGTTGATCACACCGCCAATGGCGTCAGTCCCGTATAGCGCCGAGGCGCCGTCACGCAATACTTCCACACGGTCGATGGCGGCAAAAGGGATCATGTTCAGGTCGATGGCGCTGCCGTTGGGCGTGCCCACACCCGACAGTGCGTTATTGGCCAGACGGCGGCCGTTGAGCAGCACCAGCGTCTTGTTGGCGCCGATGCCGCGCATATCGGCAAACGAGGCACCACCTGTTCCGGCGCCGACCGAGCCCGCGCTGTTGTTGATCGACTGGCTGCCGGTAATGCGCTGGACCATTTCCTGGGTGGTGGTCACGCCCTGTTTCTTCAGGTCGTCGGCGCGCAGGATGGTTATCGGCACGGCGGTTTCGGCATCGACCCGGCGGATTGCCGAACCGGTGACTTCTACACGTTGCAGTTGGGTTGTGGCAGGCACAACCGCTGCACTGGTGGACACGGCCGAGCCGCTGGTGTCCGCATCGACGGCGTCTGCCGCCTGGGCACCGCTCATGCCCATGGCCAATGCACAGAGCAGGGCACGTGGATGACGCCGGACCGCAAGGGCCAGTGGTTTGAGGGTGCAACCGGGAAGATTCATCAGCATGGTTAGTTCCGACTTGATCCAGACATTATTGAAATGGCCTTGTGAGCCCTCTGTTCCCGACGCGGTTGTGCCGAGCGGGAGTTCCACTTCTTCTTTTTCCAGCAAGCCGCTCCCCTCCAGGGGCTTTTCAGCCCACGGACAACCGCATTCACGGGGGTCGGGTCAGACGGCTTCGCGAGGCGAAGCCACCCGGTCAGTCGAGCGTCATTTCGCTGTCATGACGGATATCTTCGTAATGCCGGAGCGTTCGATGGAGGCCATGGCCTTGGCCACCTGGCCATAATTCACGGCGGTATCGGCCTGCAACTGAACGCGGATTTCCGGGTCCTTGGCCTTTTCGTCCTGCAGGCTTTTTTCCAGCAGCTCCGGGGCGATTTCCGATTTGGCGAGGTAGAACTTGCCGTCCTGATCGACGCTGACCACCACCGGGTTTTTCTTCTCGGCGGGAGCGACTGCGTCGGTCTTGGGCAAGTTGACCTTGATCGCGTTGGTCATCAGCGGCGTGGTGACGATGAACACCACCAGCAGTACGAGCATCACATCCACCAGCGGCGTGACGTTCATCTCGCTGAGTACTTCATCGCTGTCCTGAGTGGAGAAAGACATTAGCTGGCCTCCCGAACGGCATGGCCATTCTTACTGGCGATGGGCTGACGGGTGACCGCGAAGGCGCTGCGCTGGGCGAGGGCGTCGAAGTCGTGGGCGAAGTCATCCATGTCGGCCACGGCG
The DNA here is from genome assembly GCF_001467335.1 of Pseudomonas sp. ICMP 10191. Taxonomy (NCBI): domain Bacteria; kingdom Pseudomonadati; phylum Pseudomonadota; class Gammaproteobacteria; order Pseudomonadales; family Pseudomonadaceae; genus Pseudomonas; species Pseudomonas sp. ICMP 10191. The sequence continues at coordinate 1,037 of NZ_LKGW01000035.1, read as the reverse complement.
AGCTTGAGGCGGCGCAGGAAGAAGTTGTAGATCAACACTGCTGGCACGGCTACGGCGATACCCACACCGGTGGCGACCAGCGCATGGCCGATAGGCCCGGCGACCGCTTCCAGGCTGGCCGAGCCAGTCACACCGATGCTTTGCAGTGCTTCCATGATCCCCCAGACGGTACCGAACAGGCCGATGAAGGGCGCGGTGCTGCCGATACTGGCGAGAATTGCCTGACCACTTTCCAGTGCGCGACGCTCTTTTTGTATCTGCTGGCGCAGGTTGCGCTCCAGACGGTCCGAGCGGTTGATGGTGTGCGCCAATTGTTGCGTGGTGCGCGGCGACTCATCGACCGCCATGGCTTCGAAGCCACTGTTGGCGATACGCGCCAGCGCGCCGGGGTATTGCGCAGAATGCTCGGCAGCGGTGAGCAGGTCCGGTGCGCTCCAGAACACTTTGGTGAACTGTTTGTTCTGGGACTTCTGGCGGACATACTGCGCCGACTTGATCAGCAACAGTGCCCAACTCAATACGGAAAACAGAATCAGTGCCCAGAGCACGGCCGGGACGATCATGGAAGAGAGCGATGCGTTCATGGTTTAAACCTCACCAGCTTTAATAATTGAAGTGTCGGTTGTCAGGTGCCGGATCATTCCGGCAACTTGAAGTCGATGGTCTGCGTCGCGAAGCCTTCTATCGGCGTGTCACCGCGTTTGGCCGGTATGAACTTCCAGTTGCGCACAGCCTCCACGGCCGCTTCGTCCAGTACCGGTTTGCCGCTGGATTTGGTCACCTCGACAGCGCCAGCGCGGCCGTTGGGCAGCACCTTGATGCGCAGAATCACGCGACCTTCCCAACTGCGTCGCAAGGCCAGCCCCGGGTATTCCGGCGGCGGATTGCCCAGACTGGCGAGCCCGGATACCGCAGCGCTTTCCTTGACCGGAGCCGGTGGCGCAGCAGGTGCCGGCGGCGCGGGCGCAGGTGTTGGCGGCGCGGGCGGGCTGGGTGCGGCGGCAGGCGTTGGCGCAGGCGGCGTCGGCTTTTTCACC
>NZ_LKGW01000034.1:0-549 GCF_001467335.1 Pseudomonas sp. ICMP 10191 | reverse complement strand
TGCTGCCGATGCGTCCCCGCCCGTTGCGGCAGCAGTCAGAGCACCGATCAACTGCGAGGCAGTCATCAGCTTGCTGACACCTGCCTGATAGGCTTGAGAATCTCTATCAACGCCTTTTGACAGAAGCCTCTCCGCCAGATAATCGACAACCATTTCATTCGCGCCAGCGGCCAAGGCACCCGTTTCTCATCGAACAGAGTGAAATCACCGATCTTGCCTGCGGCAATGGCGCCACCCGTAGCGATTCCCGTACTCACGATCGAAGAGCCAAGATTATCCTTGAAGCTTCCGCCCATGATCGCGGTCTTGATCACAGATTCGGTGATCACCTTAGTCGCAACGGTCTGAACACTTTTTTCGGGTTGATGGTCGGTACGAAACCTGCCATGACTCCCGCCATGGCGTATCCCTTGATGGCGTTGGAAGACGTCACGTCTTTGAAAACGGCGCCAAGATCACCCTTGTTGTTGATCGTGCTCGTCACCGCCGTCGTCGCAACGCTGGTTGCTACAGCGCCGCCAATACCAGCGCTTAAACCAAAGCCTGCTG
>NZ_LKGW01000033.1:0-555 GCF_001467335.1 Pseudomonas sp. ICMP 10191 | reverse complement strand
CACTGGCGATGCGCTATCAGCACAGAAGCTCAAGCTCTGGGACGAGATGCGCCCGGCGCACACTCGCCTGATCAATACCTATGGCCCTACCGAAGCGACAGTGTCCTGCACCGCCGCTTATGTCAGCCATGACGCCGTGGCTGGCAGCGAAGGCAGCGGCAACGCGACCATCGGCAAGCCGATGGCCAACACCCGCATCTACCTGCTTTGCAGAGGTCAACGCCGAACGCTTCCTGGCGGATCCGTTCAGCAGCAGCCCTGATGCCAGGATGTACAAAACCGGAGACCTGGCACGTTACATGGCTGACGGCCGTATTGAATACCTGGGCCGTAACGACTTCCAGGTCAAAGTACGCGGTTTCCGTATCGAACTGGGCGAAATCGAAGCCCGCCTGGGCAATTGCGCCGGGGTCAAGGAAGCGGTGGTGGTCGCTCGGGAAGATAACCCGGGAGATAAACGCCTGGTGGCCTATGTTGTTGCCCAGCCGCAAAGCCAGCTTACAACCGCTGAACTGCGTGCCGAACTGGCACCGCAACTGGCCGAGTACATGCTGC
>NZ_LKGW01000032.1:0-564 GCF_001467335.1 Pseudomonas sp. ICMP 10191 | reverse complement strand
CTGACCCGCCGTTTCAGCTACAACCTCGGCGGACACCTGACTCAGGTCGAGGAAATCGGCTACAGCGAGAAAGGTGAACGACCACAGCGCAGCACGCATTTCGAGCGCGACCCGATTGGCCGCTTGCTGGCCAGACTCAACGACGACGCCCGTCAGGATTTCACCTACGACGACAGCGACCGCCTGCTGTCCATTCAGCGCACACCCACTGACGGCGGCAGAAAGATCGGTGTCACGGCTGAAAAACTGGAATTCGCTTACGACATTCTGGGCCGCCTGACACAGGAATCGTCGCCCCAGGGCACGCTGGCCTACGACTACGATCCGCTCAGCAACCTGACCACACTGACCCTTCCCACCGGTCGGCAGCGGTCACCTGCATCAACTGAACCTCGATGGCCAACTGATCAGCGACATGGAGCGCGACGACCTGCACCGCGAGATCTATCGCACGCAGGGCAAACTCACCAGTTGCTTCGGCTATGACGCCCTTGGCCGCAAGGCCTGGCAGTACGCAACCACCCTGCCCGCTGAAAAACTCTCACAGATCCAGAACCCGCTCAT
>NZ_LKGW01000031.1:0-650 GCF_001467335.1 Pseudomonas sp. ICMP 10191 | reverse complement strand
CTGGACGCCGCCGCCAGACGTCTGGGCATCAATCTCAACCTGATCTCGACCCAGGCAGGGCACGCTTGATGGCCGCCTTACGGCTGCTGCTGGGCATTGATTACGGCACCAAACAGATCGGCGTTGCGGTCGGCCAGGCGATTACCGGCCAGGCACGTGAACTCTGCACGCTCAAGGCGCAGAATGGCGTGCCGGACTGGGACAAGGTCCAGGCGCTGATCAACGAGTGGAAACCTGATGCGATCGTGGTGGGTCTGCCGTTGAACATGGACGGCACGCCCAGCGACATGAGCGCGCGCGCGGAAAAATTCTCGCGCAAGCTCAACGGACGCTTTGGTGTAACGGTCTACACCCATGATGAACGCCTGACCACCTTCGAAGCCAAGGGCGAGCGCATGGCGCGCGGCGGCCAGAAGGGCAGCTATCGCGACAATCCGGTGGATGCCATTGCCGCTGCGCTATTGCTGCAAGGCTGGCTGGACGAGCACCCCGAACTGTTGAATGTGTGACTTTTTCTGCCTTTATCGCTTCGAGATACCCGGATTCCACGTTATCGCTTGAGCATCGCGCCACGGACCAGACTGTGTAAAAACGTTACGAGCGAAGGCAAGACAAGGCAAAAACAGGCGAAAACGGCCGGGGTCGCGACC
>NZ_LKGW01000030.1:0-664 GCF_001467335.1 Pseudomonas sp. ICMP 10191 | reverse complement strand
CCCGCCAGCAAGGCCGGGAAGATTTCCTCCACCGACAGGTCGAAATTCAGGGTGTTCTGCTGCAGCACGGTGTCGGTGGGGGAAAGAGCAAAAAGCCGCGCCGCATCGACGCTGTAGTTGACCAGGCCGCGATGCTCGATCATCACGCCCTTCGGATTACCGGTGGAGCCCGAGGTGTAGATCACATAGGCCAGATTGCGCACGCCGAGGGCTTCAACCACCGGGTTGTCGTCACGCTCGGTAAAGGTTTTGCGCTGATCATCGTCGAGCAACACCAGTGGCAAGGTCAGGGTCGGCAGATATTCCTGCAAGTGACGCTGTGTCAGCAACGCCGACGGCGTACTGTCTTCAATCATGTAGGCCAGGCGCTCGGCCGGGTAGGCCGGGTCCAGTGGCACATAAGCAGCACCGGCCTTGAGCACACCGAGCAGGCCGACCATCATTTCCACACCGCGCTCGACGCAGATCGCTACCCGGTCATCCGGGCCGATACCCAGGCCGATCAGGTGATGAGCCAGGCGGTTGGCCTGACGGTTCAATTCGTCATAGCTCAGGCGCTGACCCTTGGACGCGACGGCGATGGCGTCAGGTTGCGTGCGTACCTGTGCCTCAAACAGGTGCTGAATGCACAGGTCCGTCGGGTAGTCCTGGCGGGTCTGGTTGA
>NZ_LKGW01000029.1:0-668 GCF_001467335.1 Pseudomonas sp. ICMP 10191 | reverse complement strand
TGGGCGCGAACGCCTACAGACCTGGTTGATCAGGTTTCTGTAGGCATCATCAGCTGCTACGGGCACAGCGGTTGGTTAATGGAGGAATGCCATCTCCAATGAGCCGATCTTAGCGAGCTCTGTCCAAAATGTAAAATCGTGTTTCGGAGCACGAGGCAAGCGTAGGCTTCTTCGAGTCACCGCTTATGAAAGCAGGCCAGACTAGGTGACTTCTGTTCCGGCGAAGCCCATCTCAACTGGGGTTTTTATGTAAAATAACGAGATATCTTCAAGCTCCAATCGCTTGAATAACTGCACAGATTCGTCCTCGGTAATGGCCATACGAATTTCGGTAGGCTGATCCGCTAGTTCAAAAAAATGCGAGGAATGCAGCCGGCCGGTATGCCCAAAGCCTTCGATACCTGTGGACAGAGTCGCACCCNAACCTTTCATGTTCCTCTCCTAAGCGCGTGCTGATTATTTGATAGGACAGAAGCCCGGCAGCCGTCATTGCCACCCGGGCAGGATTCACACTGGCATCATGCGCACTGGTCAAGTCGGATGCAAACGACTGGTCAAGTCGAATGCAAATGGCTGGTCAAGTTCATGCAATTGCCCAGTTCGACTGTGAACACGCCGGGCGTGTAGTCGAGCTTTTCGCTGGCGTCTTCGCCGATGCGCTTGAGTGC
>NZ_LKGW01000028.1:0-674 GCF_001467335.1 Pseudomonas sp. ICMP 10191 | reverse complement strand
TACGACGTTGCCATCGAAACGCCGCTGCAAGGCGCTCGCCAGCTGTCCGAACGGCTGGGCAATCAGGTGCTGCTCAAGCGCGAAGACCTGCAGCCGGTGTTCTCGTTCAAGATTCGCGGCGCGTACAACAAGCTCGCGCAATTGCCCGCAGAGCAGACTGCACGAGGCGTGGTGACGGCATCGGCGGGCAATCATGCCCAGGGCCTGGCGCTGGCGGCACGCGAGTTGGGGATCAAGGCGACCATCGTAATGCCGCGCACCACGCCGGAGATCAAGGTCGAAGGTGTGCGCTCGCGGGGTGCCACCGTGGTGCTGCACGGCGATTCCTTCCCGGAAGCGCTGGCCTACTCGCTGAAGCTGGTCGACGAACAAGGCTTCGTCTACATCCATCCGTATGACGACCCCGACACCATCGCCGGGCAAGGCACCGTGGCGATGGAGATCCTTCGTCAGCAACCGGGCCAACTGGATGCGATCTTTGTTCCTGTCGGGGGCGGCGGTCTGATTGCCGGTATCGCGGCGTATGTGAAATACCTGCGCCCGGAGATCAGGGTGATCGGCGTCGAGCCGGACGACTCCAACTGCCTGCAAGCGGCGATGGCCGCCGGGGAGCGCGTGGTGCTGAGCCAGGTCGGGCTGTTTGCCGATGGCGTGGCGGTCGCGCAGATCGGCCA
>NZ_LKGW01000027.1:0-714 GCF_001467335.1 Pseudomonas sp. ICMP 10191 | reverse complement strand
ACCAAGGCTTGAAGTTGCTCTGCATCCAACTCGACTTCAGAGCCGTGCCGCACGCCCGGCCAAAAAAAACGTCCTTGATTCAAGCGCCGGGCAGCAAGCCAAATCCCCAAGCCATCATGCACCAGCACTTTCATGCGATTGGCACGACGGTTGGCAAACAGATAAGCACAGTGCGGCTTCGCCGCACCGAACACCGCCACGACCCGCGCCAGCGCAGTTTCAGTGCCTGCGCGCATGTCCATGGGCTCGGTGGCAAGCCAGATGGAGTCGATGCGGATCATCGCAGCAGGTCTCGCAGGAAAGCAGAACACGCCGCTGCATTTTCTGCCGGCCAACTCACCACGACTACGCCTTTTGAATGCGGCACTTCGATTCGGATCGTGGCAGGAAGGGCCTGATGCATCGGCACCGGCGGCGATGTCTTGACCGGGATGAAGGCGGTTTGAAGTGTCAGGTTTTTCTGTGCATGCACCCGAATCCATTTATGGACGAGGTTTGCATTGAGGTTGTGGGTCAAGGCGACATTGGCAATTGAAGTGTCAGGTTGGGCGCACTCAGCAATGACCTGGGCCTTGAAGGACTTGGAATAGGAACGGCGTTCTTGTGGCATGGGCGTCCGCTTAAAAAGGCTAAAAATGGTGTCCACCTATATTTGGGTGGACACCATCGCCTCAAGCGACGGTGTCAGGAAGGTGTGTTGCCCGGACGGTTACG
>NZ_LKGW01000026.1:0-742 GCF_001467335.1 Pseudomonas sp. ICMP 10191 | reverse complement strand
TGGGTGCGGTAGACCTCGCGGTGCAGGTCGTCGCGTTCCATGTCGCTGATCAACTGGCCATCGAGGTTGAGCTGATGCAGATGACCGCTGCCGTAGTACAGGTGGTTCAGGTGCTGGCCGGTAGGAAGGGTCAGCGTGGTCAGGTTGCTGAGNCCGGTGTCCGTCGGCTTGCGCTCGATTGACAGCAGTCGGTCGCCGTCGTCGTAGGCGTAGTCCTGACGCGCATCGTCGTTGAGCTTGGCCAGCAAACGGCCTATCGGGTCGCGCTCCAGATGGGTGCTGCGCCGTGGCTGTTCGCCTTTCTCTCGGGTCAGGTTGTCGATGCGTTTTTCTTCGATCAGACGATCTGCGTCGTCGTAGGCAAAGCGGTAGGTCGCATCGTTTTCGTTGGTCAGGGCGACGAGGCGAATGGCTTTGCGCAGCAGCTGGGTGGTCTGGCCTTTGCCATCGGTGTGGGTCAGGACCTGGCCCAGCTCGTTGTAGGTAAAGGTCTCGCTGGTGCCATCCGGGTGGTTGATGCGCAGCACTTCGCCGTCGGGCTTGCGCTCCAGCGTAGTGGTGTTGTTCAGGGCATCGGTGACGGCCACCAGGTGGTGGCGCTCGTCGTAGCGGTAATAAGTGCTTTTGCCCGAACAGTCCTGAAAGCGCTGCACTTGCGCCAGGTTGTTCCACCACAGGTATTTGGACTTGAGCGTCGGGTCGACGATGGTGTGTGGCAGGCCGTCTTCACTGTTGAGGTATT
>NZ_LKGW01000025.1:0-778 GCF_001467335.1 Pseudomonas sp. ICMP 10191 | reverse complement strand
ACCATGATGTGGGCCAGCAGGCCTGCGGTCGGGACGCCTTTGTCGATGACGTGCGCCGGTACCGGCGCCTGGATCAGTGTTTCGCACTGTTCGCAGGCCCACTTTCCACGGATGTGGCGTTCGACTGTGAACACGCCGGGCGTGTAGTCGAGCTTTTCGCTGGCGTCTTCGCCGATGCGCTTGAGTGCGCAGCCGCACTGGCAGTGGCTGTTGTCCGGTTCGTGATGGATCAGTGTGCGAGGAAACTGCGGTGGCAGCGGTGCGCGCTTGGGTTGCTGGCGCACTTTGGCTTCGACAGGTGCCGGTTGCAGCGCCTCAAACTCGACTTCGATAGCGGCGATATCCGTATCGATCAAGTCGTCGAGCAGGCTGGCTTGATCCGGGCTCAACTGCTCGCTGCGCTTGGCAAACTTGAAGCGTTTGAGCAGCGCGATCTCGTGGGCCAGCTTCTCGTTGACCGATTTGTGATGAGTGATTTGCTTGTCCATCGTCTCGACGCGCTGGATCAACTGCGCCGCCAAGGCACGCAGTTCTTCAGGGTTTAATTGATCGAGATTCGGATGCGAAGTCATGCCGCCGATTTTGCCAGAGAGGGCTAGTGGCGGCGATAGACTGATGGGCCAATTGCGCTGGCAAGCAGGCCATGGCAGGCGAATTAGAGCATCGTGATGGCTGCTCCGGAACCGACGCGTTGCCAAGGCAAGCCGAGCACCAAGGCTTGAAGTTGCTCTGCATCCAACTCGACTTCAGAGCCGTGCCGCACGCCCGGCCAAAAAAA